>CBFGQV010000023.1:0-14778 GCA_965651045.1 uncultured bacterium | reverse complement strand
TGCCGGGCGAGAACCTTCAGGGCGGCCTCGAACAGGCGCGGCCGCCGGCGGGCCAGCTCGATCAGGCGCTGGAGACGGCGGGTCGGGCGGAGCGACTCGGTCAGCGTCTGCTGATAGGCGCGCTCGAAGGCGCGGGCGCGGGGCGGCGCGTCGAGCATGCCCACCGCGGCGGCGGCGGCGAGCTCGGCGCTCCGGAGCGCGCCGAAGAGCCCCTGTCCGGTGAGCGGGTCGTAGTATCCGGCTGCATCGCCGACCAGCAGCACACCCCCCCGCGCGACGACCGACGCCGGGCGCACGAACGGCCCGCTGCCGAGCGGCGCACCGACGGGGCGCGCCACCGCGAGCGCCCGCCCGAGCGCGGGGCAACGGCCCGCCGCGAAGCCGACGAGACCCTCGCCGCCGCGCGGTACGAGCCCCGCGTCGGAGGTGGCCGCCACGACCGTGAGCGTCCAGCGTCGGCCCTGCAGGTCCAGCGGCGCGAGTCCGACGGTGAAGGGGCCGCCCGCCAGCAGCGTGCCGCGGTCCGGCGCGAGCGAAACACCCTCGAGGTGGAGCGAGAGCGACGCCTTCTTGGGCCGTCGAACACCCGTCGCACCGAGGGTACGCGCGACGGTCGAATGAAGCCCGTCGGCGCCGATCACCACGCGGGCGCGAAGGACGGAGCCGTCGGCGAGCTCGACCTCAGCGGCCTCGGCGCCCGGTCGAGCCCGAAGTCCCGTGACGCGCACCCCTTCGCGCACCCGTGCGCCGGCGTCGCGGGCGGCGAGGAGAAGCTGGTGGTCGAGAACGGTGCGGTCGATGCCACGTCCGGTACGCGCGTCCGGAAACGACGCCCGGTACGACCCGCCGAGCGGACCGAGCAGGTGCCAGCCGAGCAGGCGCGCCGGCCCATGTGCGTCGAGCGTCTCCAGGAGGCGGTGGCGGCCGAGCATAGCGACAGCCCCGGGGTTCAGGCATTCGCCGCACGCCTTCGGCCGAGGGAAGCGTGCGCGGTCGACCACCGTGACGCCGTACCCGGCACGCGCGACGAGGAGCGCCGTCAGACTGCCGGCGGGTCCTCCGCCCACGACGACGACGTCCGTCATGGTCGGCCCTCGAGCACCAGGCGGTAGACGGGGTGCCGGGTGACACGCACGTGGCGCAGGCCCGCGCCGTAGCCGATGGTCTCGAGCTCGTCGGGGGTGAAGGACCGGAGCACGCTGAGCGGCCCGTCGTGCGAGGTGATCGGGTTTTGGCGCCAGACCGTCGCGGCGAGCAGCCGCGCCCCGAGGTAGTGGAGACGCGACCGCTCGAGGTCGCTCACGAGCACGCCGACGCGGGCCACGCGGCGCATCTCGGCCACCAGCGCCACCGCCTCGGGGGCACGGAAGTGGTGCAGCGTGAGGGTCGCGACGGCGACGTCGACGCTCGCGTCGCGCAAGGGCAGCCGCAGGCCGTCGGCGCGCACGAGCCACGGGCCGGGTCGGCCGGGGCGCTGGAGGTGCTGGAGGCGCGCACGAGCGCGGGCGACGACTTCGGCGTGCAGGTCGACGCCGATCACGCGGACCGAATGCCCGCGTCGCTCGAGCCAGGCCGCCTGCCGCGAGGCGACGTGCCCGTCGCCCGTTCCCACGTCGAGGAGCGTGAGGCGAGCCGGCACCGACGGCACCAGCGCACCCAAGCACCGGCGCAAGGCTCGTTCGCCGCCGAGCCACCGGTCGACGGCCCCGACGTGCGCCAGCGACGCAGCCAGGAGCGCCGAGTCGTGACCCGGCTGATCGAGCCGTTCCGGGTCGTCTCGGCGGGGTGGGGGCGGCAGCACGCCCCGCCGTCGCGCAGAGGGCCGTGTCATCGCGGTGGGTGGAACCGGTCCGGCCCCACCGTCATGCGCCGGCTTCGTTGGAGCTGGGCGTCGACGGATCCGGTGCTGATGCCCAGCAGGTCGCTGAACGACATCCGCAGAATCACGTCTGAAAAGGAGGGCGACGCGCCGAGCGGCATCGCGGCATCGATCCGGATCACGCCCCGCGTGCCTGCCGGAAATCCCACTCGCAGCCCCCCGCCCAGCGTGCCGCGCCAGCCGGAGTCCTGCCCGTACGGCACGTCACCCGCCCAGATGTGGCCGATGTCGGCGAAGAGCGTCACCCCGAGATCGAAGAGCTCCGGGTAGGGCCAGCCGAGGTAGATGCGGTCCTCTGCGGTCAGTACGAGTCGGCGCGCACCGGGGTAGTCTTCGTCGTGGTAGCCCCGCACCGCGGTGGCACCCCCGAGGGTGAGTTGGAACGGCTGGTCGAACGCCCACCCGCCGGCGGCAGAGAGTCGCGCGAAGAACGTATGCCGGTCCCACGGCACCGACTGGAGATAGAAGAGCACGTCGAGCTCGGCGAGCACGTCACGCCAGCCGTCCTCGTCGGGCGCGCGGGAAAAGATCTGTCGGCCTTCGAGTGCGAAGGCCGACGCGAGCACGACGGGCCCGGGGGCAGCTCCCGCGTACAGACGAAGGCGCGTGTAGAGATCGTCGGGCCGACCTTCCGACGCGAGAAACCCGAGCGAGCGCCCCAGCGTGAGCGACAGGTCGGTGCCGACCTCGACGTCCTGCACTCCCCTCAGGGCGTCCAGCCCACTCCGGCGCACGAAGCGGATGTTGCGCTGCCCCAGGAGCAGGTTCACGCGCGTCCCGGCGCTGTAGCGGGTCTGGGGGGCCAGCGGGGCGGCGAGTTCGGCCGAGGCCGGCGTGCGGTTTCCGAAATCGTTGTCCTCGACCCGCTCGACCGAGCCCGGGAATCCCAGGAACGCCAGGCGGTCGCGCGAGAACCCCATGCCGACGATCGTGAGGTTGCCGGGACTTCCGAGCCGGGCCGCCAGGGTGAGCTCCACCCGTTCCTCGTCGAACGGCAGGAGCAGGTGCTCGGGCCGCTGGGGCGTACCGATCGAGTAGGAGAAGTAGTCCTCGCGTCGCCGGTAGAGCTGGCGCCCGGCGAAGCGCCCGACCTCGCCCACGAAGGGGTAGAACAGCTCCTGGTGCACGTAGGGGCCTACGCGCGTGCGCCCCCCGGTGAGATAGGCGTCGAGGCGCGTGTTGAAGAGACGAGGGGTGAAGAGCCGTCCGCCCACCAGCCGTGCGGCGTCGGTCTGCCGCATGAACCCGCCGAGGATCATGCCGCGGCCGAGCAGGTTTTCTTCGCCGATCTCCACTGCCCGGAGCTCGGGCGCGCCATCGAAGCTCACCGTGACGCCGACCTTGGTGGTCCACTCGTCCTTCGTGTCGACCACGACGTGCCAGTTCCCGTCGGGTTGCCGCACGCCGTAGACCTCGACCTGCGAGATGAACCAATACCGGCGCAGGATTCGCTCGGAGTCCTCGATGCGGAACGGATCGTAGCAGTCGCCCTCCTGCACGAGGATCTCGCGGGCGAGGAAGCGGTGGTGCGTGCGTACGTGCAGGCGGTTGGCGAGGCGGTAGGCCCAGCCGAACCTCGAGTCGCTCACCTCGTCGAGGTCGAAGATCGAACGGTTGTCGACGAAGACATGCGTCACCCTGCCGTCGGCGCAGGCCTCCTGCCCCCGGACCGCGTCGGGCGAGCCGGCGCACAACGCCGCGACCAGGGCGAGCGCGCGCGCCGGGCCCATGCGGGCCGGTGGAATGGAGTGCATGCGAAGGGCCGGGGGATTTCGGGAGGACGACGTTTCGGCTTAATCTACGAGGCCCACCCTCTCAGGCGAGCACAGGACTTTTTCATACATGGAGCGCACGATGGAGGATCGGCGGCAGGAGGCTCTCGACTACCATCACCTCGCGGGTAGACCCGGCAAGATCGAGGTGGTGCCCACGAAGCCCGTCGCGACGCAGCGGGATCTCTCGCTCGCCTACTCGCCGGGTGTCGCCGAACCGTGTCGCGCGATCCACCAGGAGCCGCTCGACGTCTTCAAGTACACGGCGCGCGGCAATCTGGTCGCGGTCGTGTCGAACGGCACCGCCGTCCTGGGCCTCGGAAACATCGGCCCGTTGGCGTCCAAGCCCGTGATGGAGGGCAAGGGCGTTCTCTTCAAGCGCTTCGCGGGCATCGACGTCTTCGACATCGAGATCGACGCGCCCACCGCCGACGACGTGATCCGCTTTTGCGAGATGCTCGAGCCCACGGTCGGGGGCATCAACCTCGAAGACATTCACGCGCCCGACTGCTTCGTCATCGAGAAGGAGCTGAAGGAGCGCCTGGACATACCGGTGTTTCACGATGACCAGCACGGCACCGCGATCATCGGTGGCGCCGCGCTGATCAACGCACTCGAGGTGATCGGCAAGAAGATCGACGAGGTCAAGGTCGTCTTCAGCGGTGCGGGCGCGTCGGCGCTCTCGACCGCCGACCATCTGATTCGGCTCGGCGTGCGGCGCGAGAACATTCGCGTCTGCGACTCGCACGGCGTGATGTGGAAGGGCCGTACCGATTCGATGAACGAGTACAAGGCCCGCTTCACGGTGGAGACCGACGAGCGTACGCTGGCCGACTGCATGCGGGGCGCCGACGTGTTCATCGGCCTCTCGGTCGGGGGCGTCGTGAGCCAGGAGATGGTCCTGAGCATGGCCTCCGACCCCGTGATCTTCGCGCTCGCGAACCCCGACCCGGAGATCCTTCCGGAAGAGGTCGAGGCGGTGCGCTCCGACGCCATCATGGCCACCGGGCGGAGCGACTACCCGAACCAGGTGAACAACGTCCTGGGGTTTCCGTTCATCTTCCGCGGCGCGCTCGACGTGCGAGCCACGACCGTGAACGAGGAGATGATGCTGGCCGCGACCCGCGCGCTCGCCGAGCTCGCGCGCACCGACGCCCCCGAGGCCGTGGTGAGCGCGTACGGGGGCGAGCGGCTCAGCTTCGGACGCAGGTACCTGATTCCGAAGCCGTTCGACCACCGCGTGCTCTTCCACGTGGCGCCCGCCGTGGCCCGTGCCGCGATGGAGACCGGCGTTCATCGCACCGAGATCGATCTCGACGAGTACGTCGACCGGCTGCGCGCGTCGCTCGGCCCCGGCCGTGAGGTCATGCGCTGGATGACCACGCGGGCGCGAAGAAAGCCCGCGCGTGTCGTGTTCCCGGAGGGCCACAACGACACGATCATCCGGTCGGTCGCGCAGATGGTCGACGAAGGCGTGTGCCGGCCGGTGCTGCTCGGGCGCCCGCCCCGCGTGCAGGAGAAGGCCGACCGACTGGGGGTGGACCTGACCGGCGTCGAGATCGTCTACGCGGCCGAGCTCGACGACACACGGCATCGGTATGCTCAGGAGCTCTTCGAGCGCCGCGGGCGGAAGGGTCTCACGCTGGCGGAGGCCCGCTGGAACATGTACAAGCCGATCTACTTCGCATCGTCGATGGTCCGGGCGGGAGAGGCCGACGCCGTGGTCGCGGGCATCGAGGCCAACTACCCGGAGATTCTCCGGCCCTGCCTCGAGGTGATCGGCGTCGAAGAGGGCGTGAACCGGGTCGCCGGCCTGTACATGCTCGCCTTTCCGAATCGCGAGCTGCTGTTCTTCGCCGACACGACCGTCAACATCGAGCCCGACGCCGAGGCGCTCGCCGACATCGCGCTCCTCTCCGCCCGGTTCGCCAACGAACTCGGCATCGAGCCGCGCATCGGCATGATCTCGTTCTCGAACTTCGGCTCGTCGCGCCACCCGGAATCGAGCAAGGTGGCCGAGGCCGTTCGTATCGTAAAGGAGCGCGATCCGGCCCTGGAGATCGACGGTGAGATGCAGGCCGACACCGCGGTCGACCCGCGCAAGCTCCACGAGGTCTACCCGTTCAGCCACCTGAACGGCGGGGCGAACGTCCTGGTCTTCTCGAACCTCTCGGCCGCGAACGCCGCGTACAAACTTCTGGACCGGTTGGGTGGCGCCGAGGTGATCGGCCCCGTGCTGCTCGGCATGAGGTGCCCTGTGCACGTGCTCCAGCGCGGGAGCACGCAACAGGAGGTCCTCAACCTCGCGACCATCGCCTCGGTAGACGTTCAGGCCCGTTCTGGCCATTCTTGATCCCCGCCCGCGATGAGGGCGGGTGGGGCCCGTCGCCGTCGAGGCGCGGCCCGTGTCGACCGAAAGCGCACGCACTGTGGCCCCGAGCGGGCCCGTACAACGAGAGGAATGCATGAGCGGTGAAGTCACCGGGATCGCGAGCGATCACGGACTCGAACTGCATGGGCTCGATCCCGCCCGGTCGGTCCACTGGAACCTGTCGCCGGCCGAACTGGTCGAGGCCGCAGTGGTCCGCGGAGAAGGGCGCCTGAGCGACATGGGTGCCTTCGCGGCCGTCACATCGCCGCACACGGGGCGCTCGCCGAACGACAAGTTCGTCGTGCGCGGTGGGGAAGGCGAAGGCGACATCGACTGGGGCAAGGTCAACGTGCCGCTCGCGCCGGAACATTACGAGGCGCTCGAGGCGGACCTCCGCGCCTACCTGAACGAGCGTGAGCTGTTCGTACGCGACGCGCGGGCGGGGGCCGACGAGGAACACGGCATCAACGTGCGCGTGGTGACGCCCAGCGCGTGGCACAACCTGTTCGCGTACAACATGTTCCTGCGCCCGCAGCCCGGTGATATCCGGGGCATGAAGCCCGACTTCACCGTGCTGCACGCGCCGGAGCTCAAGGCCGACCCCGAGCGGCACGGCACGCGCTCCGAAACCGCGGTGGTGGTGAACTTCAGCCGGCGCACCGTACTGATCTGCGGCACGCGCTACGCGGGTGAGATCAAGAAGTCGATCTTCTCCGTGCTGAACCACCTGCTGCCGGCGCGTGGAGTGCTGCCCATGCACTGTTCGGCCAACGTCGGGCAGGACGGTGACGTCGCGCTCTTCTTCGGCCTCTCGGGCACCGGAAAGACCACGCTTTCGGCCGATCCCGAGCGGGGCCTGATCGGCGACGACGAGCACGGCTGGTCAGACCACGGCGTGTTCAACTTCGAAGGCGGCTGCTACGCCAAGACCATTCGGCTCTCGGCCGAGGGCGAGCCCGAGATCCACGCCGCCACGCACCGATTCGCGACCATTCTCGAGAACGTCGTGCTCGACGGCGCCACGCGCGAGATCGACTTCGACGACGACTCGATCACCGAGAACACCCGGGCCTCGTACCCGCTGCACTACATTCCGAACGTGGTGATGACGGGTCGGAGCGGACACCCGCGGAACGTGGTGTTCCTCACCGCCGATGCCTTCGGCGTGCTCCCCCCCATCGCGCAGCTCACCCCCGAGCAGGCGATGTACCACTTCCTGAGCGGCTACACGGCCAAGGTCGCCGGCACCGAGCGCGGCGTGACGGAGCCGAAGGCCACCTTCAGCGCCTGCTTCGGCGCGCCCTTCCTGCCCAGGCACCCGGGCGTCTACGCCACCATGCTGGGCGAGAAGCTGCGCGAGCACGGCGCCCGCGTCTGGCTCGTGAACACCGGCTGGACCGGCGGTGGCTACGGCACCGGCTCGCGCATGAAGCTCCAGCACACACGCGCGATGGTGCGGGCGGCGCTGGCCGGGCTGCTCGACAGCGTCGAGACCCGCACCGACCCGGTCTTCGGGCTCGCCGTGCCGCGCGACGTGCCCCACGTGCCCTCCGAGGTGCTCGACCCCCGCTCGACCTGGGCCGACGGCGCCGCCTACGACGCCGCGGCCTCGAAGCTCGCGGGCATGTTCCGAGAGAACTTCGCGAAGTACGCCGACGGCGTGGCCGACGAGGTGAAGAAGGCGGGGCCGACGGGCTGAGACGAGGCGGAGCGCGGCGACCGGCTCGCCGCCCCTGCTTCAGCGGACGCTGGTGGCCTTCGACGCTGCCAGCGTCCGCCGTCTCGGACTGTGTTCGAGCACGTAGCGCATGCGCTCGATCTGATCGAGGGTGAAGGTGTTCATGCAGCGATCGGCCGTGTAGTTCATGTAGTTCTCGACCATCACGGGCCGACCGTCGCACGCCAGCGCCGTCGTCGGGGCGCAGCCGGTAACCGGCCCCGCAACGGGTGGCGTGTCGGCGCAATGATCCCCCGGATCGCAGTCGCCCCCGCCCCAGGTGTGCAGCAGCCCGAGGTAGTGCCCCATTTCGTGGGTGAGCGTCCGTCCGAGCGCGTGCTCGGAGTCGAGCGAGGACACGCCGAAATGCGCGGCGTTGATCAAGATGCCCTCGGCCTGCCAGGGCTCTCCCTTCTCGAGGCGTTCGGCCCCCGGCAGGTCGGTCTCGGGCCCGGTGGCGAGTCCGAGCAGCACGTCGACCGTGCTCGAGTCGAGCGGCATCGTCCAGACGTTGATGTAGCGCGCGGGGTCCCAGTAGCTGTAGAACGCATATCGGTCGAAGAGGCTGCTGCCCGGGGGCAGGGGATTCGCGATCGCGCTCGCGTCGACCCGGACGACCCCGTTCGTGGGGCTTCCATCAGGGCCGGTCGACGCCAGCTGGAACTCGATGCGGGCGTCGCCTCCGTCCGGGTGCGTGTTGAAACCGCGCGTGCCGGGAATGCGCCGGAAGTCCTCGTTCAGCACGCGAAGTTGGCTCTCGATGCGGGCCATCGAGAGGTTCGTGCCCGAGCCGATCGGTTCGCCGTCGTGGACGACGTGAACGACGACCGGAAGCACGACGACCTCGGACGACCCGTCGTCGGGGTCGTCGACGGGATCGGTGCCCGCCGGGGAGTCGGCACAGGCCGCCAGCACCAGCAGGGTGATGGGTACGGTGTGAGCCTTGTGGGGAACGTGCCACATCGGTCGTCGGGGTTCGAGGTGCGTCCTGCTTCCGACGAGGAACGAACCGCCGCGGCCGACGTGTGACACGATCGGCCGGCTGACTCGTTAGGACTCTTGTCGCGCGTGGCCGGCGAGCGGGCGGCGCTCTACCTTGGGCGTCGTCCGACCGCCGACCGCGCTACCATGACCGGAGTTCTTCAGAATGCCTTCGCCGCCTCGCCTCGCCGCCACCCTTTTCGCTCTCGCGGTCCTCGCGCCGTCCGCCGCCGCGCAGGCGCCGGTCTTCGTGCCGGCCGACGCGCCCGCCCGCTACCACGAGCTGCCCTCGCTCCGCCAGCAGGCCGTCGAGCGACAGGCATGGCTCGAGGCGCGCGTCGAACGCGTGCTGCCGGCACTCATGCGCGAGTACGACGCGCACATGTGGGTGCTGTCGATGCGCGAGTACGCCGAAGACCCGGCCTTCTTCAGCTTGGCCGCGCCCACGACCTTCGCGGCCCGACGCCGTTCGATCTACGTCTTCACGCTCCAGGAAGACGGCACGGTCGAGCGCCTGGCGCTCGGCGGAACGAGCCAGGGCGGCGTCTACCGGGCCTATCGCTCGACCCGCCCCGCGCCGACCCAGGACACGGGCGAGCTCGTGGGCGACGAGCAGTGGCGCCTGTTCCGCGAACTCGTCGAAGACCGCGATCCCCGAAACATCGTGTTGAACATCGACTCCGAGTGGGCGTTCAGCGACGGCCTGCACGCGGGTGAGCGCGAAGTGCTCGAAGAGGCGCTCGGGCCCTACGTGGAGCGGGTGCGCCGTGAGCCGCGACTCGCCATGAACTACATCGCGCTCCGGGTGCCCGAGATGATGCCCCGCTACCGGCAGATCCAGGAGACCGTGCACGCGATCATCGCGCGGGCGTTCTCCAACGCCGTGATCACGCCGGGCGAGACGACCACCGACGACGTGGTCTGGTGGCTGCGCGACGAGGTCCAGCGCCTCGGCCTCACGACCTGGTTCCAGCCGTCGGTCGACGTGCAACGCGAGGGCGAGCTGCCCGCCGAGGGGCCCGTCGTGATTCAGCCGGGTGACGTGCTCTGGACGGACTTCGGCGTGGTCTTCATGGGGCTGCACACGGACACCCAGCACATGGGATACGTGCTCAGACCCGGTGAGACCGAGGTGCCCGCCGGGCTTCGGCAGTGCCTCGCCAACAGCAACCGGCTGCAGGACATCGTGCTCGCCGAGATGGAGCCCGGGCGAACCGGAAATCAGATCCTCGCCTCGGCGCTCGCGGTCATGCGCGACGAGGGCATCGATGGCACGGTCTACAACCACCCGATCGGCGACCACGGCCACGGCGCGGGCCCCCTCATCGGCCGCTGGGACGGGCAGGAGGGTGTGCCCGTGCGGGGCGACGCGGTGCTCCTGCCCTCGACCTGGCACTCGATCGAGCTGCAGGCATCGACCGCGATCCCCGAGTGGGGCGGCAAGCCTGTGAGCTGCCGCCAGGAAGAAGAGGCCTACCTCGACGAGAGTGGCGCCAGGCACTGGGTCTACCGGCGCCAGGCCCGCTTCCATCTCGTCTGGTGAATCCCCCTGAACCCGAGACGCACGCACCTTGAGCGCACCCCCCGGACGACGCCGCAAAGGCTTCGACCGACGCATCGTCGAGGGATCGATTCCGGGCGCCGTGTGGCGCCTCGCCTGGCCCACGATGCTCCAGAACGTGATCGGTGGCCTTCAGGGCATCATCGATCACGCCATGGTGGGCCACTACGTGGGTTACACGGGCAACGCCGCGATCGGCGTGTCGTGGCAGATCTTCCTGGTGATCATCGTCTTCATCACCAGCCTCTTCACCGGCATGGGCGTGTTGGTCGCGCGGTTTACCGGCCAGGACGACCACGAGATGGTCAACAAGACCGTGCTGCAGGCGTTCCTGACCGCCGCAGGACTGTCGGTGTTGATCATGGCGCCGCTCGGGTACGTGCTGGCGCCTTCGCTGCTCGATCTGATCAACGCCGCTCCCGAGGTGCAGGCCGAAGCGCTGCCGTATCTGCGCATCATGTTCCTGTTCAGCTTCGGCATGATGATGTTCTTCATGGTGAGCGGGGCGCTGCGCTCGGCCGGCGACGCGACCACGCCGCTCCGGCTGGGCATCGGGCTCACCGTGCTGAACATCGCGCTCAACGTGACCTTCATTCGCGGGCTCGGGCCGATTCCCGCGTTCGGGACGGCCGGCGCCGCCATGGGCACGGTGATCGCCGGCGGCGTGGTGAGCCTCGTGGCGATCGGCCTCTTCTTCTCCGGCCGCCTCGTGATCGCTTTCAACCGCGCGATGTCGTGGCGGCCCGACCTGCGCATCATCAAGGAGCTGTTCCGCTTCGGGCTGCCCACGGGCATTCAGGGCGTGGCCATGAACGTGGGCGGCGTGTTCCTGCTGCGGTTCGTGGGATCGCTCGACGCCAGCGCCGAGGCCCAGGCGGCCTACGCGGTGGGCTACACGGAGCTCTTCAGCCTGATCACCTGGACGTCGGTCGGGCTCATGGGCGCGACGGCCGCGGTGTCGGGCCAGAACCTCGGCGCGGGGAAACCTGAGCGCACCGTACTGGCGGTGCGCACGGCGGCGGGGATCGGGTTGGGGGTCGCGGTGTTCGTGGGCGCGCTGTTCCTCGCGATTCCCGAACTGCTCCTGGGGATCTTCGGCATGGAAGAGGCGGTCGTCGTGGGCCTCGGGGTGCAGCTTCTGCGCTATCTGGCCGTCTCGGGGCTGTTCATCACGGTGGCGCTGACCTATACCGGCGGGCTGCAGGGCACGGGCGACACCAAGAGCCCGCTCTACATCAGCATCGTGTCGCAGATGGTGATTCCGCTGGGCATGTGCGCGGTGATCCAGGCCATGCGTGGGCTCGAGCCGGCCGACATCTGGTTGGCGATCGTGATCGGCCACTTCACGCGCATGACGCTGAGCGTGCTGGTGTTCCGGCGCGGGCGCTGGAAGGACATCGAGGTGCGGGTGTAGCGCGCGGGTGTAGCGCGCGGGCGTGGCGTTCGGGCGGGCGAGGCCGTGGTGGTCGCACGCGGGCGCCGATTTTGCAGCCTTCGTGGCGGGCGGCGGCGACGAAGGCTGCGCTTTCGGCGACATGCGCCGTCTTTGCAGCCCTCGTCGGTGGGCGGGCCGACGAAGGCTGCGTTCACGGCGGCACGCGCCGTCTTTGCAGCCCTTGTCCCGGCACGGCAGCACGAAGACTGCGTTGACGGCGCGGAGGGCGCCATCGCGGTCGCCACACGCCCAGGGCGTCGGTCGAGAGAAGTGTCTCGCTGCCGCACGGAGCGGTGGCGGCGTGTCGAGCGCACCGCACCCCGTTCGTCGAGGAAGGGTGGACCCCTTCCTCACTCCGACCCCGGAGGCCCGACATGACCCGCCGCCCCTCGAGGTATCTTTCGGCCCTCGCACTCATGGCGGCCGCAGCCGCCCCCCTTGCCGCCCAGGCCACCCACCCGACAATCCGCCTTCTCGCGCCGGACGAAGAAGCGCGCCTCGCGCGGACCGCGGCCGCGCCGGACATCTCCGAGGCGGCTGCCGTGTGGGTGCTCGGGCCGGCGGGCCTGGTGCTCCACCAGGGGGGCACGAACGGCTGGACCTGCCTCGTGGAGCGCGATCACCCGGAGAGTCTCGCGCCCCTGTGCTACGATCCGGAGGGCACGCGGACGCTGGTGCCGGGCGTCGTGCGGTTGGAGGCCTTGCGCGCATCCGGGGTGGGATACCGGGATGCGATGGCGCAGGTCGAGGCGGCGTACGCCGACGGCACCCTGCCTGAACCGACCCGCCCGGTCCTCTCCTACATGCTCTCCAGAGAGCAACGGCTTCACGCAACTCCCGAGGGGCCGTCGGTGGGCGCGTGGAAGCCGCACGTGATGATCTTCCACCCGTCGTTCTCGAACGAGGCGATGGCCCTTCCCGAAGGCGGGCTCGCGGGTGTGAGTAGCGTCGGGCGCATCTTCACCTACCTCGTCTTCCCGGTCGCGAGGTGGTCGGACGGTACGCTGGCGGAGGAGGGGTCCCCCGGGCATTGAGGGCGGCGCACCGTCGGCCCCGGCAGTGCGATGACGGTTTCGAGGCCCCGACCGCGCATTGGCAGGAAGCACCGATGTCGACCCCCTCCTGCCCGCGAATCCCCCGTCGAGGCCCCCATGCGTACCGCGCGCCACGCCCTTCGCCGCTCCCTCGTGCTCCTTATCGCCGCCCTGGCGCCGCTCGCGTGCGGGGGCGACGACGGTCCTGCCGGCCCGGGTGGCGGCAACGGAGGCGGTGACTCGCCTTTCCGCGCCACGATCGACGGACAGGCGTGGGCGGCCGACGCCTCGTCGGTCACCGTCACCCTCGGCAGCACAGGCGTTCCAGGGTCGTTGATCGTCACCGGCACCCGCGTCACCTCGGGCAGCGAGTTCCGTGCGATCAGCCTGTTGTTGGGCTTCATCGAGGGGACCGGCACGTATCCCCTGGGTGTGAATTTCGCCACGAACGGCGGTGGATCGGCGACGGTCACCATCGGCGGCGGCGGGGCTACGAGTTCCTTCATGACGCCGCTCGACGGCGCGGCCGGGAGCATGACGGTGACGAGCCTCACCGGCGCCCGCATCGCAGGCACGTTCGCGTTCGAGGCCGATCCGACGGTCGGGGCGACCACGAGCGTCTCGGTCACCTCGGGCAGCTTCGACGTGCCACTTCCCTCGGGTTTCGCGCCCGCTTCGGGGAACGCGCGGGGCAGCCGCGTCTCGGCGTCGTTCGGCGGCGCTGCCTGGAACGCCGCGACCATCATCGGACTCGGCGAGAACAACACCCTGGGGATCACCGCCACGAACACGACGCACGTGCTGACGCTGAATCCGCTGGTGCCGGTCGCTTCGGGCGGCACGTACACGGTGGGCGAGAACGTGAATCTGCGGGTTCACCTCGCGGGCCAGCAGACCGCGTGGGGTGGGCAGGGATCGACCGGTACGGTGACCCTCACCACCTACGGCGCGCGCGCGGTGGGGACGTTCTCGGGTGTTCTGACTCCGATCGGCGGTGGGGGCGGGAGCAACCTGTCGGTTACCGACGGAACGTTCGACGTACGGCTCGGAGGGTAGACCGGCCCGCCTCTGGTCGCTCCGGCACGGGCGGCGTATCGTCGTTCGGGGCGTGACGCGTTCGAGTGCAACCGGGGGGCAGCATATGCGGAGGACGGCGGGCGAGGGTCGGGCGAGGGGCCTTCTGCTTGCGGCGGCGCTTGCGCTCGGAGGCGACGCCCTGGCCGCGCAGGAGTCCGTGACGCGGGTCACCCACTCCGCCGCCCGCCACGGGCAGGCGTTCTACTCGCCGGACGGCGGCCGCATTTCGTTCGTCTCGGACCGGTCGGGCAGCTGGCAGGTGTGGCTCATGTCGGCCGAAGGAGGTCTCGCCCGGCGCATGACCGGGCACGCCGGCGCCGTCGGCTGGCCGAGCTGGAACGCCGCGGGCGACACGATTCTCTACTACGCCGCGACCGAGCAGGGCTACCGGCTGCACGCCGTCTCGGTCGGGTCCGGCGTTTCAGGCCTGATCTTCGACGAGGGCGTCGACGACTTCCGGCCTTCGGTGAGCCCCGATGGGCGGAGGCTGCTTTTCGATCGTGCCGACCCGGCCGGAGGGGGCGGGCACGAGATCTTCGTGCGCCACCTCGAGACCGGACAAGTGACGTCGCTCGCGGAAGATCCGGGGTACGACTCCGATGCGCGCTGGTCGCCCGACGGTACACGCATCGCCTTCCATTCCGACCGGGGCGCGCCGACGCCCTTCGCCATTCAGGTGCATGTCATGAACGCCGACGGGTCGGACGTGCGGCGGCTGACCGAGGGGCCGGCCGCGCACGGGTATCCGTCGTGGTCGCCCGACGGCGAGTGGCTCGCCTACACCTCGGAGATCGACGACAATCGCGACGTCTGGGTCATGCGCGCGAACGGCACCGAACCACGGCGCATCACGCACCACCCCGGGTTCGACGGCGAGCCGGTCTGGACCCCCGACGGTCGTCACCTGCTGTTCGTCACGGACCGCTTCGGTGGGCTGGATCTGGCGCGAGT
>CBFGQV010000022.1:0-14852 GCA_965651045.1 uncultured bacterium | reverse complement strand
GGAAGAAGATCTCCCGGGCCCGCTTCTGCCCGACCATGCGGGCGAGGTACGCCGAGCCGTATCCGCTGTCGAAGCTCGCCACGTCCGGGTCCGTCTGCTTGAAGCGGGCGTGCTCCTTGCTGGCGAGGGTCAGGTCACACACGACGTGCAGGCTGTGCCCGCCGCCTACGGCCCACCCGGGCACCACGGCGATGACGACCTTGGGCATGAAGCGGATCAGGCGCTGGACCTCCAGAATGTGCAGCCGGCCCAGGCGAGTCGCATCGACCTCTCCCTCACCGCCCTCGTACCGATAGCCGTCGGCCCCCCGGATCCGCTGGTCCCCGCCGGACGAGAAGGCCCAGCCCCCGTCCTTCTTCGAGGGACCGTTCCCGGTCAGAAGGACGCACCCGACCTTCGAGGACGTCCGGGCATGCTCGAGCGTACGGTAGAGCTCGTCCACCGTCCGGGGCCGGAAGGCGTTCCGGCACTCGGGACGGTCGAAGGCGATCCGGACGGTCCGCCCGTCGATGGAACGGTGGTAGGTGACGTCGGTCAGCCCCTCGAAGCCGGGGACGTCACGCCAGGCAGAGGGGTCGAAGATCTCGGAAATCATGGCGGCGGTGCGTGGGGGACTTGGGACTCAGGCGCCTCATCATACCGCCGGACCGGCGCGCCGGGTACCAAGGATCGCGCGAGATTCGGCAGACGGGCCTACTTGCGCCTGTCTGCCCCGACCCTTCGCTTCCCGTGCACCTCGTCCCACGGCCGGAGATCCTGCATGCCCTCGTCCCTCACCCGCCCTCCGCTCGCCGCCGCCGCGGCGGCGTTCGCGTTCCTGACCCTCGGCCCGGCGATCCCCACGGCCGCTGGTCAGGAGCCCACCGCCTACTTCTTTCCCGACGGCGCCTCGTTCGACCCGGCGATTCCCTCGCCCGAGCAGTTCCTCGGCTACCCCATCGGCAGCTTCCATACGCGCCACGACCGCATCGTCGCGTACATGGACACCCTGGCGGCGCTCTCGGAGCGGGCGACGGTGCAGATCATCGGGTGGACGCACGAGCACCGGCCGATGCCGGTCCTGACGGTGACCTCACCGGCGAACCACGCGCGGCTCGAGGCCATTCGCGTGGCGCATCTCGCCGCGACCGAGGCTGAACCCGCCGAGGCGCTCCCGGTGATCGTGCACCTCGGCTACGGCGTGCACGGCAACGAGACCTCGTCGGCCGAGGCGGCGATGCTCACGGCGTATTGGCTGGTCGCAGGCACGGGCGCCGACGTCGCGCGTTACCTGGACGAGGGCGTCTACCACGTCGAGCCCGTACTGAACCCCGACGGGCGCGACCGCCACACGAACTGGGCCAACATGCACCGCGCCGAGCCGTTCGTGGTCGACGCGCTCGACCGCGAGCACAACGAGGTGTGGCCGGGCGGGCGCACCAACCACTACTGGTTCGACCTGAATCGGGACTGGCTGCCGCTCGTCCACCCCGAGAGTCGCGCGCGCATCGACTTCCACCACGCGTGGCGGCCGCAGGTGGTGACCGACTATCACGAGATGGGCACCTCGAGCACGTACTTCTTCGAGCCGAGCGAGCCCGTGGGCTCGTGGAATCCGCTCCTGCCCGAGCGGCTCTACACGGATATCACCATGCGCTTCGCCGACGACTGGGCGGCGGCGCTCGACAGTCTCGGAGCTCTCTATTTCACGAAAGAGGTCTACGACAACACGTACCCGGGCTACGGCTCGACCTACCCCAACTTTCTGGGCGGCCTCGGGCTCGTTTTCGAGCAGGCGAGCGCACGCGGGCACGCGCAGGAAAGCAGCCATCACGGCGTGCTGACGTTTGCGTTCGCGATCCGGAACCACGTGCGTACGAGCCTCGCTACGGTGCGCGTCGCGGTCGAGGAGCGCGAGGTGCTGCAGGACTATCAGCGCGAGTTCTTCCGCACGGGCATCGAAGAGGCCGAGTCGGGCGAGGTCGGGGCGTGGGTCTTCGGAGATCCGCACGACGCTTCGCTCAACCGCGCGTTCCTGGATCTGCTGCTCCGGCACCGGATTCGCGTGCACGAGCTCGCGTCGGGGGTGACCGCGGAAGGGCGGACCTTCGAGCCCGGCACGTCGTGGGTCGTACCCGCGGCGCAGCCCGGCTACCGCCTCGCGCGCTCGATCTTCGAGCGCACCGACGAGTTCGCCGACTCGGTCTTCTACGACGCCTCGACCTGGACGGTGAGCCTCGCGTACGGCATTCCGGACGGCGAGCTGCGTCAGGGGGATCTCCGGCTCGGCGCGGAGGTCGTCGCGGTGCCTTCGGCCCCCGCCGTGGACGTCGACCGGAGCTCGGTCGCGTACCTGCTCGACTGGAGGGATTCGGGGGCGCCGACGGCGCTCCGGGCGTTGCAGGCCGCGGGGGCTCGCACCGAGATGTCGACGCGCGCATGGACGGCGGCGACCACGCGCGGCGAGGTCGACTTCGGCGCGGGGTCGATCTCGGTGCCGGTGCAGATTCAGGCGATCTCGCCCGACTCGCTTCTCGCGGCCGTGCGCGCCGCGGCGGCGGCCGGGGGTGTCTCCGTGCATGCAGCGACGACGGGCTACTCGGTCGCCGGGCCCGATCTGGGCAGCGGAAGCTTCCGCCCGGTGCGCGCGCCGCGCATTCTGATGCCGATCGGCGATGGCGTCTCGTCGTACGAGGCCGGCCAGCTTTGGCACCTCATGGACCAGCGCATCGGGCAGCCGATCACCAAGGTCGACACCGGCGACCTGGGCCGGGTCGACTGGTCCGGGTACGACGTGCTGGTGCTCGTGTCGGGCAGCCTCGGCTCGATGTTCTCAGGTGCCGCGCTCGATCGGCTCAAGGCCTGGGTGCGCGAGGGTGGCACGCTGGTCGCGGTGCGGAGCGCCGCCGCGTGGGCGGCCGCCAACGGCTTCACGCCGAACATCGATGCGCCGGGATCCGGCGGCGGCGACGAGGGTCGGGGCGAGGCGGACGCCCCGGCGCGGCTACCCTGGGCCGACGCCGGCGACATTCAGGGCGCGCAGGCGATCGGCGGCTCCATCTGGCAGGCCGATCTGGACCTCACCCACCCGCTGGCATTCGGCTACACGTCGCCGACCCTCGCCGTCTGGCGCGACCATTCGATGTTCTTCGAGCCGAGCCGCAATCCCTATGCGACGGTCGCGCAACTCACCGACGACCCACACCTCTCCGGCTACATTTCGGACGAGAACGAGGCGCGGCTCGCGGGTACACCGTCGGTCATGGCAGACCGGCTCGGCGGCGGCTCGGTCGTGCTCCTGATCGACAATCCCAACTTCCGTGGGTTCTGGCGCGGTACCACGCGGCTGTTCCTGAACGCGGTGTATTTCGGAGACCGGTTCTGATGCAGCGCTACTCTTTGAGGGCCACCGTCGGATCCACCGCGGCCGCCCTCCGTGCGGGCAGGTCCGAGGCGAGCGCGGCGGCGGCGAGCAGGAGCACGAGCAGGCCCGTGTAGGTGGTCGGGTCGGACCGCTCGACCCCGTAGAGTTGGCTTTCGAGCAGCGCCGTGAGAGGCAGGGCTGCGAGCAGACCGAGCGCGGCGCCGGCCGCGGTGAGGGCGAGCCCCCGCGCGAGTACCATGCGCCGAACGCCCGCGCCGCTGGCCCCGAGCGCGATGCGGAGTCCGAGCTCTCGCCGTCGTGACGCCACCCGGTGCGCGAGGCCCGCGTGGCAGCCGGCCAGGGCGAGCGCCACCGCGACGCCCCCGAACAGCCCGAGCACGACCGCGTAGAAGCGCGGCCCCGCGACCGAGCGCGCGAGGCGGGCTGCCATCGTGCCCACACGGTCGAGGGGCAGCTCGGAATCCATCGAACCCAGCAGACGACGCGCCTCGGCCGCCACCGTCGCTGCCGGAGCGTCCGAGCGGATCAGCAGCGCGAAATCGGACGCGCCGCCCTTCTGGAAGAACGGCTCGTAGGCCACGGGCGCGGGCGCGGCGCGGAGGCCGTCATGGCGCACGGCACCCGCGACGCCGATCACGTCGCGCAGCGGCGACATGCCGAAGTACGAGCGGGCCCGGGCTCCCACCCCGAGCGCGCCCCCGTCGGGCGAGCGAACGCCTTCGTTCACCACGAGCACCGGGGGGCCGCCCTCGCGGTCGGTGTCGCCGAACGCGGCGCCCTCGACGAGGGGAATCCGCAGCACGTCGAAGTAGCCTGCCGAGACGAGCGCGATCTGCACCGGGGTGGTCTGGCTTCCGCCCTCGAGCGCGAGCGGCGAGGTCATGTTGGAGCCCGAGATGGGAAGATTCCGGCCGAGGGCCACCGCCGTCACGCCGGGAAGACCCTCGGCGCGCGACAACAGCTCCCGGGCGAACGCGAGGCGCGAAGAAGCGTCGGGGTAGCGGTACTCGGGCAGCGTGACGTCCAAAACCGTCACCTGCGACGGGTCGAACCCGGGATCTTCGCCCAGCGTGGTGACGAGGCTGCGAACGAGAAGACCGGCGCCGGCCGTGAGCAGCACCGCGAGCGCGATCTGGCCGACCACCAGGCCTTCCAGGCTTCGGCGAAGCCATGGGCTCTCGCCGCGACCGGGTCCGGCTTCGTGGAGCAGGGTGAGGGGCTGCGTACGCGCGCCCGTGAGGGCGGGCACGAGGGCGGTCGCGAGCCCGGTCAGCGCGGCCAGGGCGAGCGCGACGCCCACGACCAGCGGGTCCAGGCTGATCGCCTGCGCGCGCGGTAGATCGTCCGGCACGAGCGCCAGCGCGGGCTCGAGCGCCAACGCGGCCACCAGCACGCCGCACACGCCGGCGCCGACCCCCACCCACAGCCCCTCGAGCAGAAGGCTCGTGGTGATTCGGCCCCGGCCCGCCCCCACCGACGCACGCACCGCGAGCTCGGCGCGCCTGCGCACGCCCCGCGCGAGCAGCATGCTGCCCGCGTTCGCAGCGGCCGCGAGCAGCACCAGAAGCACGGCCCCCTGCAGGAGCAGCAGCGGGCGCCTCACGTCTCCGAGAATCCGGGCTTCGAGCGGTTCCAGCGCGACCGCGTCGGAGCCACCCTGCACGGTCGCCGCGAGGGCGCCCAGTTCGCGCGTGGCGTCGTCGATGCCGGCGCCCGGCCGGAGCCGCGCGAACGTCATGAGGATCCTGGCCCCCGCCATCTCGAGCAGGTCGGGGTGCCCCGGCTCGAGCGCCGTCCAGACGTCCGTCTCGTCTGGAAAGACCGCGCCGCCGCGCACCACGCCGAGCACGGGCACCTCACGGCCGTCGATGCGGAGCGTGCGGTCGGTGATCTCCGGGTCGGCGGCGAAGGCGCTTCGCCAGAGGCGTTCGGAGATGACCGCCGACGCCGGGGCCGAGGGGTCGTGCGCCTCCGGCGGAAGCGGACGCCCCACGAGGAACGGGCGGTCGAGCAGGTCGAAGTACCCCTCCGTCACGGCCGCCGCGCGCACGCGTCGGGGCTCGGCGCCCACCATCAGCACGAGCTCCGACTCGGTGTACGAGGCGAGCGCGTCGACCGACCGCGCCGCCTCGCGCCAGGCGTCGAGCACCGGATACGAGACGCGCGACACCCCGTACTCGCCTCGCGACTCCTCGACGACCACCAGCCGCTCGGGCTCGGCGAACGGGGGCGGAGAGAGCAGCACGCCCCGCACCACCGTGAAGACCAGTGCGTTCAGGGCGACCCCCGTCGCGAGTATGACCGCGGGCGCGAGCACCGCGCGGGGCCGCCTCACGAGGGCCCGGAACGCGAGCGAGGCGTCGTCGGCAAGCGCGCGGACGACCCGCCCCGCGCGGCGTCGGCGAAGGCGTCGCCGGTCTTCGGACGCGCAGTACCGAAGCGTGGCCTCCAGGTTGCCGAACTCGTTTTCGGCCCGTCGGAGGGCTTCGTCGAAGGGCACGCCTTCGCGGGCGATCTCCTCGGCCCGTGCGCGTATGTGGAAGCGAAGTTCCTCGCTCAGTTCACGCTCGAGATCCGGTCCGCCGTTCCGCCACTCGCCACCCGTTCCTCGTCCCATCGTCGCCTCCGATCGGTACGCTGCCCGTCGCTACGATTCGGTGCCCAACAACCGGTTCACCACCTGCGCGTAATGCCTGAACGCTTCCGCCTCGCGCTCGAGGCGCTGGCGCCCCTTCTTCGTGAGGGTGTAGAACCGTGCCCGCCGGTTGTTCTCCGACCGCCCCCACGCCGACTCGACCATGCCCTGCCGCTCGAGCCGGTGCAGCGACTGATAGAGGGCGGCGTCTTCGAAGGCCACCACGTCGTCGCCGTGCTCGCGAATCCATCGGGCAATCGCGAACCCGTGCATCGAGCCCTGCAGAAGGGCGCGCAGGACGACGAGGTCGACGGTGCCACGTACGAGATTGGGGGATGCCGTGTCGGTCACCTGCGCCGCTCCGGTCGAAGGCTCTACCAAAAGGTTCTTGTACAAGAATCTTAGTGGAAGGCTTCGAGCCGTCAAGCGTCGACGTCCGCTCGCCGCTCAGATGATCCGGTTCCATGGGACCGCGATCACGCGGTCCGTGAGCCAGTGGACATCGGTGCCCCCGTAAAGGAGCACCCCCGCGGTGGCTCGGTCCGCGTACTCGTCGAGAAAGGTCTCGAGGTGGCGGGCGTCGCCCACGCGCAGCCGCCTTGCCGTCTTGACCTCGATGGGCACGAGCCTGTCGGCGGTCTCGATGACGATGTCCACTTCGGCACCGCTGCTCGTGCAGACGCGGACCCGCGGCCGCGTGACGAATCGCTCGGGACGGTGGCGAGCCGCCTACGGATGGACGCTTGCGGCCGAAGGCCTCGGCGCCGATCGTGCCGCACCGAGAATCCCCTTCGCCGGAGAAGACCGACATGGCGCGCGCCGCATTTCTCGCCCTGGTGACCCTCGCCGTCCTTGCGACGACCTTCGACGACGCCCTCGCGCAGGCTCCGGCGTGGCCCGAGGCTGAGGCGCTGGCCGAGCAGCTCGAGGAGCAGGTGATCACCTGGCGGAGAGACATTCACCAGCACCCGGAGCTTTCGAACCGCGAGTTCCGCACGGCGGCGCTCGTCGCCGAGCACCTCGAGTCGCTCGGCATCGAGGTGACGACGGGCATCGCGCACACCGGCGTCGTGGGCATTCTGCGGGGGGGCCGACCGGGTCCGGTCGTGGCACTTCGCGCCGACATGGACGCGCTGCCGGTGCTGGAGCGGAACGACCTGCCGTTCCGTTCCGAGGCCACGGGCGAGTACAACGGCGAGACGGTGCCGGTCATGCACGCCTGCGGACACGACACGCACGTGGCGATCCTGATGGGGGTGGCCCAGGCGCTGGCCGAGATGCGCGACGAGCTGCGCGGTACGGTCAAGTTCATCTTCCAGCCGGCCGAAGAGGGATCTCCGGAAGGGGAAGAGGGCGGGGCCGAGTTGATGACCCGCGAGGGTGTGCTCACGGCGCCGGACGTCGACGTGATCTTCGGGCTGCACATCAACTCGCAGACCGAAGTTGGCACGATCCGCTACCGGCCGGGGCCCTTCATGGCCGCCGTGCAGGACTACCGCATCACCCTGACCGGCACGCAGACGCACGGCGCGGCGCCGTGGTCGGGGGTCGATCCGATCGTGACGGGCGCACAGATCGTCGCGGGCCTCCAGACGATCGTGGCCCGCAACCTCAACATCACCGAAAACCCGGGCATCGTGACCGTGGGCACCTTCAACGGCGGCGTGCGCTCGAACATCGTGCCCGAGCAGGTGGTGATGACCGGCACGATCCGCACGTTCTCGACCGAGCACCAGGAGCTCGTGCACCGCCGCATACGCGAGATCGCGACGCACGTCGCGGCCAGCGCGGGGGCCCGGGCCGAGGTGGAGATCCCCATGTCGACGCACTACCCGGTCACGGTGAACGACCCCGAGCTCACGACCTCGTTCGCCGTGCCCACCCTCGCGCGCGTGGCCGGCGCCGAGAACGTGGTCGAGAGCGAGCTCATCACCGGCGCCGAGGACTTCTCGTACTTCGCCAACGAAGTGCCGGGCTTCTTCTTCTTTCTAGGCGGCAAGCCCGCGGGCGTGCCCGTCGCGGAAGCCGCGGCCCACCACACGCCCGACTTCTTCGTCGACGAAAGCGGGCTCCTGCTCGGCATGAAGGCGATGCTGGCTCTGACGCTGGACTACATGGAGGCCCAGGGCGGGGGCGGTCGGTAGCGGGTGTGAACGACACGAAGCGCCTGGCCCGCCTGACCGGGCTGCTCTACCTGGTGATCATCGTCTGCGCCGGATTCGCGGAGGGTGCAGTGCGATCGGTGGTGTTGGTGCCCGGAGACGCTGCGGCGACGGCGGCGAACCTTCGGAGCGCCGAGACGCTCTTCCGCATGGCGTTCGTTACGGACCTGGTCGCGTTTCTGAGCGACGCTGCCGTCTCGGTCCTGCTTTACGTGCTGTTGCGGCCGGTCAACCGAACGCTGGCCCTGGCGGCGGCCGCGTTCCGGCTTCTCGCCCACCCGGCGATTGCTGCGCTCAATCTGCTGAATCACTTCGGCGCGCTCGTGCTGGTGAGCGGCGCCGGGTACCTGGCGGTGTTCGATGCCGGGCAGTTGGAGGCACTGGCGCTCGTCCTCCTGGAACTGCACGGCTACGGGTACCTGATCGCCGGGGCGTTCTTCGGCGTGCACCTGGCGCTTCTGGCGTGGCTTCTGGTGCGCTCGGAGCTGTTCCCCCCGATCCTGGGGGTGCTCGTGGCGGGAGCTGCCGTGGGGTACCTGGTCGAGGCCTTCGGCATGTTCCTGTTTCCGGCCCACGAGACGTTCTACACCGGCCTGGTGACCGTGACGGCGGTGCTGGGCGAGGTGGTCTTTTGCTTGTATCTGCTGATCAAGGGCGTTCGTGACGGGCCCTCGGCGACCTCGTAGGCGACCGGCGAACCCGTGGCGACCCACTATGTCGAGCACCCGCCTCCACCCGCGCTCCGCGACCTGGTGGATTGTTTCTGGACGTCACGGAGCGTGGGCCCGGTCCAGGGAACCCACCGCCATCGCGTGCTGCCGGACAACTGCAGCGACTTCATCTTCGACCTGGGCGACGGGCCCGCGTCGTCGATGCCGGCGTCGGGTGCTCGGAGCTACGTCGTAGGAACCATGCGGACCGCAATCGTGGTCGGGCAGGCGGGCACGATCGATGTGATGGGGGTGCGCTTCCTGCCTGGCGCGGCGGCCGCGGTCATCGGAGTCCCGGCCCACGAGCTGACCGATGGCACGGTGCCCCTCGATGCGCTCTTCCGAGGAGTTCCAAGCCTGATCGATCGGTTGGCGGAACTCGACGTGGCTCGTCGACTGGCGCTGGTCGCGACCGCGGTCCGAGCCTGGGCCGATCGAGGTGGCCGGACCCCCGACGCGCGGGTTCGGCGGGCGGTGTCTCACATCGAAGACGCGGGCGGGCGCACGAGCGTGGGCGATGTCGCGGCGGACGTCGGGCTCGGCTCGCGTCAGCTGGAGCGCGCCTTTCGGAACGAAGTCGGCATCTCGCCGAAGGAGGCGGCCCGAGTTGCGCGTCTCCACCGGGCGACGGCGCTGATCGGAGCGGGTGAGGCCTCGCTGGCCACGGCCGCCTACCGAGCCGGCTACCACGACCAGAGTCACATGACGCGCGAGTTTCGTGCGTTGACCGGTGTCACGCCTGCGATCTGGGCTGACGAGCGGCGTGTCGGATTCGTACAAGACCACGACGTCGACAGCGGCTAGACTTATCGTCCTGACCGCACCCGCAACTCCAACCTCTGCGCACCATGATCAAGAAGCTCACGCCGATTCTCTATGTCGAAGCGATCGAACCCGCGATTCCCTTCTGGACCGCGCTCGGATTCGAGAAGGTTACCGAGGTGCCCGAGGGCGACCGCCTCGGCTTCGTCATACTCCAGCACGACGGGGTGGAGGTCATGTACCAGACCCGGGCGAGCGTCGTGAGCGACGTGCCCGCGCTCGCCGACACGCCGATCGCCAGCGCGTTCCTGTTCCTCGAGGTGCATGATCTCGACGCCGTCATCGAGAAGCTCGGCGACGCGCCGGTCGTCGTGCCGCGGCGTCAGACCTTCTACGGTGCCGACGAGCTGTTCGTGCGCGAGCCCGGCGGCAACATCGTGGGATTCGCGGCGTTCTGAGCCACGCGGCGGCGACCGGCCGTCGTCACGGAAGGTCGGGCAGCTCCACGATCGGGCGAATCTCGGCCGTTCCACGACGGGCGCCAGGAATGCGCGCCGCGACCTCGATGGCCTCGTCGAGGCCGGCCACGTCGATCAGGAAGTAGCCACCCAGGTGCTCTTTCGTCTCGGCGAAGGGGCCGTCGGTCACGACGCGCTGACCACCGCGGACACGAACGCTGACGGCCGTGTCGACCGGGTGGAGCGGTGCCGCAGAGACGTAGCGGCCCTCGCCGTGCAACTCGTGGCAGAGGGCGACTGATTCGGCGAGCGCTTCCCGATGCTCGTCAGGGGGCCAGGCGTCGGGTTCCGCGTACAGCAGGACGAGGAATTTCATGCCGTGAAAGGTGGCGTGGGAGGTGCTGCTGCGCCATGAGTAGACGGAAGATCCTGCTTGCCGAAGGGCCCGGTCGTGCCGCACCATGCGGGCGTCACCCGCGTTCCACCCGTCCCGGATTCCGTACCCATGCACGCATCGGTCTCTCGCCTTGCCGCTCTCGGCACGTCCGTCTTCGGCGGCCTCGTTGCGGCCTTTCTGGCTCCCGCCGGGGCCACAGCCCAGGTCGCCCCGGACCAGGTGGCCACAGCCCTCGAACTGCGTGAACTTGGCCCCGCCTTCATGGGCGGTCGGATCGCGGACATCGAGGTCGACCCGACCGACGGCTCCACCTGGTACGTCGGGGTGGGCTCGGGCGGGGTCTGGAAGACGACCAACGCGGGCGTGACCTTCGAGCCGATCTTCGACGATCAGCCGTCCTACTCGATCGGAGAGGTGGCGCTCGCGCCGACGAATCCGGAGATCGTCTGGGTCGGAACCGGAGAGAACGTCAGCGGGCGGCACGTCGCCTGGGGCAGCGGCGTCTACCGGTCGATGGACGGCGGCAGAACCTGGAAGAACATGGGGCTGCCCGAGTCCGAGCACATCGGAAAGATCCTGATCCATCCGGAAGACCCGAACGTGGTCCTGGTCGCGGCCGAGGGGCCGCTCTGGTCGGCGGGTGGCGATCGCGGGGTCTACAGGACCGAAGACGGCGGCGAGACCTGGACGCCGACGCTTCAGATCGACGAGAACACCGGGGTCACCGACCTCGAGTTCGCGCCGGACGACCCCTCGACCGTCTACGCCGCCGCCTTCCAGCGCCGCCGCCACATCTGGGGCTACATGGCGGGCGGCCCGGAGTCGGGCGTCTGGAAGTCGACGGACGGCGGCCGCACCTGGCGCGAGGTCCAGACCGGGCTGCCGACCCGCGACATGGGCAAGATCGGACTCGCCGTGACCCCCGCCGACCCCGACCTCGTCTACGCGACGATCGAGTCGGACGGTGGGCAGCAGGGCTTCTACCGCTCCACCGACCGCGCGGAGAGCTGGGAGCAGCGCAGCACCTACATCTCGGGGGGCACCGGGCCGCACTACTACCAGGAGATCGAGGCCTCACCCACCGAGCCGGACGTCGTCATTCAGATGGACGTCTTCTATCAGGTCACGTACGACGGAGGCGCCACCTTCGAGAATCTGGAGACCGGTCGCGACAAGCACTCGGACAACCACGCGCTCTGGATCGATCCGGAGAACCCGCTGCACATGCTCGGGGGGTCCGACGCCGGGCTCTACGAGACGTTCGACCGCGGCGTCACCTGGCGGCATTTTCCGAATCTGCCGATCGCCCAGTTCTACAAGGTGGCCGCCTCGAACCACGCGCCGTTCTATCAGGTGCTCGCGGGGGCCCAGGATCTGGGCACCCTGCTGGGCCCGGCCCGTACGCGCACCGTGGAAGGGGTGCGCAACGAGGACTGGCTCGTTCCGCTCGGGGCGGACGGGTACGGCGTCGCCTTCGATCCGGTCGAGCCGGACGTCATGTACATGATGACCCAGCAGGGCAATCTGCAGCGGGTCGACCGGCGGCGGGGCGAGGTCATGCCGATCCAGCCCGAGGCCGCCCCGGGTGAGCCCGCCGAGCGCTGGAACTGGGACTCGCCCCTCCTCATCTCGCCGCACGATTCGGATCGCATCTACTACGGATCGCAGCGACTTTGGGTCTCGGACAACCGCGGCGACGACTGGACCGCGATCTCCGGCGATCTCACCACCGACACCGACCGTTACACGCTGCCCTTCATGGGCCGCGTCCACGAGCTCGACGCGCTGCACGACAACGGCGCGATGTCCCAGTACGCGACGCTGACCACCATCTCCGAGTCGCCGGTCGAGGCGGGGACCATCTGGACCGGGTCGGACGATGGGCTGATTCACCTCACCACCGATGGGGGCGTGAACTGGACGCAGGCCCGGCCGCTGCCGGGCGTGCCCGAGCGCTCGTTCATCAACAAGGTGGTCGCGAGCGAGCACGACGCGGCGGCCGCCTTCGCCCTCGCCGACGCGCACAAGATCGGCGACTACACGCCCTACCTCTTCCGCACGGACGACGGCGGTGCGAGTTGGAGCTCGATCCGCGGCGACCTGCCCGAGGGCGAAGTTCCGTGGGCGCTGCAGCAGGACCACGAACAGCCCGGCCTGCTCTTCCTGGCGGGCGAGACCGCCCTCTGGTTCACCGTGAACGGAGGCACGAACTGGCACCGTTTCGCCGGCGCCCCCACCATCGCCTTCCGCGACGTGCAGCTCCAGCGCAGGGACGACGACGTGGTGGGCGGTACCTTCGGCCGCGGTATCTGGATTCTGGACGACTACGCGCCGCTCCGCACGCTGGCCGCCGGCGCGGTCGACGGCGCGGGCGGGGTCATGCCGCTCCGCGACGCCTGGTGGTACGTGCCCGAAATGATCAACCAGGCGCAGGGACGGCCGACCCTCGGCTCGGACGCCTGGGCGGCGGAGAACCCGCCCTTCGGCGCGACCTTCACCGTGCACGTGCCGGAGCTGCCGGAGACCTCGGCCGAGGTTCGGCGCGCCACGGAGCAGGAGCTGCGCGCGGCGGGCGAAGACGTGCCCTTCCCGGGGTACGAGACGCTCCGCGAAGAGCGCCGCGAGTCCGGCCCGCAGCTGATGGTACGCGTCGCCGACGCCGCCGAAGAGACGGTTCGGTGGCTCCCGGTGCCGGCCCGCGAGGGCGTGCACCGCGTCACCTGGGACCTCCGCCGGCCCGCGCCGAATCCGGTGTCCTTCGCGAACCCCGCATTTCGTCCGCCTTGGGTCACCGACCCGCAGGGCCCGCTCGCCGCACCCGGACGCTACACGGCGCAACTGATGATGGTGGACGATGGCCAGGTGACCGAATTCGGTGCCGCCGCGGGGTTCGAGGTGACCCCGCTGCCGTCGCTGGGCGACGGTGACTGGGAAGCGATCACCGCGCACCACGCCCGGGTCGCCGAGCTGCAGCGCCAGATCTCGATCACCAGCTCGGAGATGGGCCAGGCTTCGGAGCGCATTCGCTTCATGCGGGCCGCGCTGGAGCGGACACCGGACGCTTCGCGGACGCTCCACGCCGACCTCGATCGTCTCGAGGCCGCGCTGGAGGCCTTCCGCCTGCGCCTGAACGGCGATCCGGTCCGGGGCTCGCTCAACCAGTCGCAGGTGCCGAGCATCTCGAGCCGGGCGTACGGGGCCGCCGCGTGGGGAACGACGCAGACGCCGACCGGGACGCAGATTGAGAATCTGCGGATCGCCGAGGCCCAGTTCGACGAGCTGCAACAGGAGGTCGCCGATTTCCTGGACGACGAGATGCTTGAGGTCGAGAACGCGCTGGCCGATGCCGGTGCGCCGTGGACGCCCGGAAGGCGCGTCGGGGGGTGAGCGAAGCCTGGGCGGGTGAGCCGCTCACCGCTCGTAGGTGCGCACCGCCGCCGTGAACGCGGTGACCGGATCGTGCGTGTCGAACCACTCGATCTTCAGCCGCTCCCCCTCGAGCACCTCGACGAGCACGGTGCCGCCGGGCCAGGTGAGGTTCGCCCGTGCATCGGCTCCGATGTTCCACAGCTTCACTGAGACCACGCCGCTCGCCGGGGTGATGTCCTCCCAGTCGGGTGCCGCAGCGTCGACCACCAGCAGCCGGTTGGTCATGCCCGGCCAGGAATCCCCCACGCTCAGGATCCGGGTCTCCTGCCGCTCGACCCAGCGGGCGAGCCAGAGCAGCATGTGCTCGTTGCCGAACTGGAGCGGTATGTCGCCCGGCGGGGCGCCTTCGATGAACCATCCGCCCGAGGCGGTCCCGGCCACGTCGAACGCGAGGCGACCGAGCCGAGGCTCCGAGAGCGACTGAATGCGCTCGAGCATCGGCGGCCGCATCGCAGCCGGGAACTGAGCGATCGGGTGCTCCTGGTGCAGGAAGCCGTGGTTGTAGCGCGTGGAATCAACGAAGGTGTGCTGGACCCCGTAGTTCAGCATTCCGAAATCGAAGCCGTGCTCGTAGAACATGGTGGCTACGACGTCTCCAGCCTCGACCACGGAGCCACGCGACAGGCCTGCGGCCGGGGTCACATGGCCGAAGTGCCAGATCAGCCCGGGCGGCCCCTCGACGACGATGGTGCCGTCCGCCTGCGAGTCCACGTCGCGCACGACGCCCCCACCGGGTGCCCGCAGGGGCTGCCGCTCCAGGTGACATGGGCGCCCGCTCGGCAGTTGTGCCCACGCCTCGCAGGTCTCCCAGTACGTGTGCGGGTTCGGGAAGACCTTGTTGTTGTACCCGATGGGGGTGATGCGCGCGACGTCGTCGATGGGAATCGGCGAGACGCTGAAGTGCGGTCCCGGAGGGGGGATCGGCTGTTCGTCTT
>CBFGQV010000021.1:0-15086 GCA_965651045.1 uncultured bacterium | reverse complement strand
CGCTGTCCGACCGAGAGGGCGCCCGACCAGAGCGTGCCGGTGACGACGGTGCCCGTGCCCCGCACCGTGAAGGCGCGGTCGATCGGAAGCAGGCAAAGATCCTCCGCATCGCCGGACTCGGCCGTCGCACCCTCGTCGAGCAACCGTTGGCGCAGGTCGTCGATGCCCTGGCCCGTGTGCGCCGACGTCTCGACCATGGGCGCGCCCGCGTAGGGCGTCGGCTTCAAGACCTCGGCCACCTCGTCCCGCACGAGCGCGAGCCACTCGGGCTCGACGAGGTCGACCTTGGTGAGCGCGACCACGAGGCGCTGTACGCCGAGAAGCTCGACGATGGCGAGGTGCTCACGGGTCTGCGGCATCACCCCTTCGTCGGCGGCCACCACGAGCAGCACGAGGTCCATGCCGGTGGCGCCGGCAAGCATGGTGCGCACGAACCCCTCGTGGCCCGGCACGTCGACCACCCCCAGTCGGAGGTCGGCGCCCGGAAGCTCGGCGAACCCCAGGTCGATCGTGATGCCCCGCTCCTTCTCTTCCTTCAGGCGGTCCGTGTCGACCCCGGTGAGCGCGCGCACGAGCGCGGTCTTGCCGTGATCGATGTGGCCCGCAGTGCCGAGAATCAGGCTACGCATCGGTCGTCGCAGGCGGCAGGAGGGCGGCCAGCACGCGGAAGGCGTCGAGCGGGCGGGTGCCGGCGAGGTGATACGTCGCGAAGTCGCTGAGCAGTTGGAGGTGGGCGGCCGGGCGCTCGAGCGGCTCGGGCACCCGACCCGCGACGAGCGCGCGGAGCTGCTCGCGTGCCCTCGGCCCGAGCCGGGGCCCGATGCCCGACGGCCCTTGGCCCGTGGCGCACGCCTCGCAGACGAGCGCGCCCTGCGCGAGGTCCAGCCGGGCGAGGCCGTCGTCGTCCGGGGCCCGCCCGCAGCGGAGGCACTCGGTCAGGTCCGGCTCGAAGCCGAGCATCGCGACGAGCGCCCACCCCTCGGCCAGGAGCCGCGCGACCACGGCGTCGCCCTCGGCGCGTTCCAGCCGGTCGAGGGCCGCCGCGACATGGTCGAAGAGGGCGGAGGCCTCGCCCTGTTCGGTGTGACGGAGCACGAGTTCGGCGACCACCGCGGCGGCGGCGAGCCGGGCCGGGTGTGCGCCGAGTCCGCGCCGAGGGTGCGTTACGTTGAATTCCTTGTACGTCTGCAGTTCCCTGGTTTCCTTCATGTAATACGTGAGGTCGCCCTGGGCGAACATGTCGAGCCCCTGGCCGCGCGCGGAAACCCGACGGACGCCGCGCGCCATGACCCCGACGACGCCGCCCACGTCGGTCAGGAAGCGAAGCACGCGGCTGCTCTCGCTGTAGGGGTGGGAGCGCAGCAGAATCGCGCGGGCCTGGACGAGGCTCACCGCCCCTCTCTCAGACGGGCCGTCCGCTCGGCCCGCGCCTCTCGCAGGCGGGCCTCGTCGTCGGACCCCGGCTCGACGGCTTCCAGTTGCTCGTCGAGCTGCGCGACCTCGACCAGCAGCCGCCGCCTTTCGTCGGGCGAGAGCTCGGAGGCGGCATCCGCCGCCGGCGCGTACGGCACTCCCGGCGCTCCCGGCCGCCGCCCGCCACGACGCACCGCCGCCACGCCCGCGGCGGCCAGCAGGAGTCCGAGCACCACGGCGGTCCACTCGAGGGGCAGGCGGAACGGTGCTTCGGCCACGCGGAGCGTCACCACGGTGGAGCCCGGGAAGCTTCCCGTGTAGTGACGGTACCGCACCCCGGGCTCCATCTCGACGCTTTCGACGGCGTCGAGCCCGGTGACCTCGAGGTCCGGCACGGGCTCCTGTACGAGCATTTCGACGGTCCCGACCGCCTGTGCGAACGGAATCGCGAGCCCGTCGAGTTCCGGCACCACATAGCGAATCACGAACTGTCGCGGCCCGGGGCTGAGCGGCGCGCGTACGACCACGTGCCCGTCCTCCACGCGTGGGCCGGCGTCTTCGCCGCCCGGCGCGGCGTCGAGGCCTCCGAAGCCCCCCGCACCGTCGGGACCCTCGGCCGCCCGCGCTCCGGTGGGCAGCGGGTGGCGCCAGGTGGCGCCTTCGTCCGACGCCACCAGCGTACGCCCCGGCTCGACCTCGAGCTCGTAGAGGTCCGTGACGAGCCATCCTTCCGGGACGGACTCGAGAATGAGGTAGCGAACGCCGACTGGCACGTCGGCGCCGGCGGCAGGCGCCGTCAAGGTGTCCCACGCCTGAATGGTGTAGACCGAGTCGAGCTGGACGGGGCGGCTCAGCGCCGGGCCGAAGTAGAGAATCCCCTGGTGACGCACGGAAGCGAAATAGACCCGGCCCGCCTCACCCTCGTCGGGAAGCGCGGGTAGCCGGAAGCGGAAGCGCCCGTCGGGCCCGGTGGCGATGGAATCGAGCTCGCCGGCCGAATCGGCCGAGACGCGATGCAGCACCACCTGGGCACCCGCGAGCGGCCCGTCGCCGCGGAGCACCCGCCCCTCGAGTTCGGCCTGCACCTCGACCTGCGCGCCGCCGGCGACGGCGATCAGGAGCCACGCGAGCAGGCTGGTCACGGGGTGAAGCGGCCGAAATCCTCGGGATTCAGCTTGCGGAGGTAGGCTTCGAGCTCCTCCGCCGTCATGCCTTCCGATACCGAGGGGTCGACGGATGGAGCCTCTTCCGGATCGGCGATCTCGAGTTGCATGAGCTCGAGCAGCTCCTCGTCGGCGAAGATGCGGGCCTCGGTGCGGAGCGCGATGGCGATCGAGTCCGAGGGGCGGGCGTCGACCTTGACCACATCGCCGTTCCGATGGATCTGGAGCTCGGCATAGTAGGTGTTCTGCTCGACACGCGTGATCACGACCTTCCGCAGGGTACCGCCGAGACCGCGCAGCACCGACACGAGCAGGTCGTGCGTGAGCGGACGACCGAACTTCATCTCGGCGAGTTGCATGGCAATGGCGCTCGCCTCACCGGGCCCGATCCAGATCGGTAGCACGCGTTCGCCCTCGCGCTCCCGCAGAACGACCACGGGAGTGTTGCTGGAGCGATCCATGCCCAGGCTCTGCACCTGCACTTCGACCAACACGACGGCGTCCTCCCTGCTCAGCGCGAGGGTCACCACGCGACTCGACCGGGAAGATACTCCGCACCGGAACAGGAGTTCGGCCGCCCGCCGCAGTCCGCCGTGCGGTCCGCCCGGCCCGCGTCTCAGAGCCCGGCGCGCCGCGCGAGCATCTCTGCGCGGTCCGTGGACTCCCACGGAAAGAGCCGCACCGTACGTCCGTGCGCCTCGACCTCCCGGCTCTCGCGCCCGAAGTGACCGTAGGCCGCCGTGGGCATGAAGATCGGATCGCGGAGCGAGAGGTCGTCGATGATCGCCTGCGGCCGGAAATCGAACACGGCACGCACGGCGTCGGCGATGCGCGTGTCGGGCACGCGTCCGGTGCCGAAGGTGTCCACATGCACCGACACCGGCTCGACGACGCCGATGGCGTAGGCGAGCTGGATCTCGCAGCGTCGAGCGAGTTCGGCCGCGACGACCGTCTTCGCGGCCCAACGGGCTGCGTAGGCGGCCGAGCGGTCGACCTTCGTGGCGTCCTTGCCCGAGAAGGCGCCGCCGCCGTGCCGCCCCACGCCGCCGTACGTGTCGACGATGATCTTGCGGCCGGTGAGGCCCGCGTCGCCGTGCGGACCGCCGATCTCGAAGCGCCCCGTCGGGTTGATGTGGAAGATGCAGCGCTCGGGGTCGAAGAGCTCGGGCGGCAGCACCGGCTGAATGACCTGACGCCGCACCTCGTCGTGGATCGTGGCCTGCGACACGTCGGGGTCGTGCTGCGTGCTCACGACCACCGTATGCACCCGAACCGGCCGGTCGTCGTCGTACTCGAGCGTAACCTGCGCCTTGCCGTCGGGTCGGAGCCAGCCGATCTCGCCCGACTTCCGGAGCTCGGCGAGCCGGTGCGTGATGCGGTGCGCGAACACGACCGGCGCGGGCATCAGCTCGTCGGTCTCGTCCGACGCGTAGCCGAACATCATGCCCTGGTCGCCCGCGCCCCCTGTGTCGACCCCCGCGGCGATGTCGGGCGATTGCTTGTCGATGCTCGAGAGTACGGCGCACGTAGCGGCATCGATGCCGTGCTCGCTCTTGACGTAGCCGATCTGCCTCAGGGTCCGGCGCACGACGTCGGGCAGGTCGACCCAGGCGTCGGTCGTCACCTCGCCCGCGATCAGCGCGAGCCCCGTCGTGACCAGCGTCTCGCAGGCGACGCGTGACGCGGGGTCCTCGGCCAACAGGTGGTCGAGCACAGCGTCGGAGATCTGATCGGCGATCTTGTCCGGGTGGCCCTCGGTGACCGACTCGGAGGTGAACAGTCTCTGGGTCATGATGCGGAGGTGGTCCTGTCGTTGGAGCGTGGAGCGGCAGGTCGTGGCGGTGCGGTCGGAAGCTACCGGAGCCCGCGCCACGAAGGAAGGCCGCAATCGGGCCCGGTCACCGCCTGAGCGAAAGGCTCCAGCGCCCCTGGTAGGCCGACAGGTCGACGCGGTCGCCGATGCCCTCGGCGAGCGACTCCATGACCTCGCGAGGGGTGGGCGCCGCGAGCGCCTTGCGGGCCGCGCGCCGCGCGTCTTCCATACGCATCTCGCGAATCACCTTCTTGAGCTCGGGCAGTGCGGGCCACGCCGCCGAGAGCGCGGTGATGTCGAGGCCGAGCAGCAGAAACGCGCCCAACGCCGATGCGGCCATCTCGCCGCACACGCTCACCTCGATGCCCGCGGCCCGCGCGACGCGGCTCACCGAGTGCAGCTGGCGCACCACCGCCGGGTGGAAGGGGTTGTAGAGGCGCGCGAGCCGCGCGTTGGTGCGGTCGACCGCAAGCGTGTACTGGACGAGGTCGTTCGTGCCGATGCTGAAGAAGTCCGAGTGGCGCGCGAGCTCGGCGGCATCGAGCGCCGCGGCCGGCGTCTCGATCATGACGCCCAGCTTGTAGCCCTGGTTGTACTCGATGCCCTCGCGCTGCAGCCGGTCTTCCTCTTCGTCGAGCAACTCGCGGACGCGCGCGATCTCGTCGACGTCGTTCACCAGCGGCACCATGATGCGGACGTCGCCGTGGGCCGAAGCACGAAGAATCGCCCGCAGCTGCGGGCGGAACAGGTCCGGCTGGTCGAGCAACACGCGCACTGCGCGCCAACCGAGAAACGGATTCTCTTCGGCGGGCATGTGCAGGAAGGTCGGGAACTTGTCGCCCCCAAGGTCGAAGAGCCGAATGCAGATGGCGTCACCCTCGAACGTCTCCGCGACCTTTCGGTAGGCCTCGTACTGCTCCTCTTCGCCCGGCATCGCCGCGCGCCCCATGACCAGGAACTCCGTGCGGTAGAGCCCCACCCCGGCCGCGCCGACGCGGAGCGCGTTGTCGGCCTCGACCGGCAGATCGAGATTCGCGCGGAGCGCCACGGGCTGGCCGTCGGCCGTCACGGCCTCGAGCGAGGCGATGGTCTCGACCTCTTCGTCCCAGGCACGAATTCGGGACCGGCGCTCTTCGAACACTCGGCGGTCGCGTTCGTCGGGGTCCAACACCACGCGCCCGATGCGGCCGTCGACGATCGCCTCCTGCCCGTCGCGGGCCTGCCGGGACACGTCGCCGAGCCCGACAACCGCAGGAATTCGGAGCGATCGTGCCAGGATCGCCCAGTGCGACGTGCGTGTGCCGAAGTCGGTCGCCACGGCCCGTACCGTGTCGGGATCGAGCTGCACGGTCAGTGAAGGCGTCAGGTTCCGCGCAACCACGATCGCGTCGTCCGTTGCCTCGCCGACGAACGGGTCGGGCAGGTCGAGGAGCCTGTGCAGGAGCCGCACCTGCAGGTCTTCGAGGTCGTTCAGCCGGTCGAGAACCATGGGGTTCGACGTGCGGCTCCAGCGCGCGTGCAGCTCCATCATACGCCAGTCGAATGCTCGCGCGGCGATCAGCCGATTCTCGCGAATGTAGCGTTCGGTGCCCTCGATCAGGTCGACGTCGTCGAGCATGAGCAGCTGCGGGTCGAAGATCCGTGCCTCGACCGGCCCCACTCGCACCTCGGTGGCGGCCTTGAGCGCTTCGAGGCGGTCGCGCACCCACGCGCGGGCCTCGTGCAGGCGCTCGACCTCGGCTTCGACCTCGTCCGGTGACACGGTGCGATGGGGCACGTCGGGCACCGACCAGTCGACGAGCCGCACGCGCCCCCAGGCGATGCCTTCCGAGGCCGGGAAACCGTCGAGCACGCGCGACGCCATTGTCACTCCTCCTCGAAGCCGCGCCGGACGAGCGCGGCGAGCGCGTCCAGCGCCTGGTCGGCGTCGTCACCCTCGGCGCGAATGACCAGACGGCTGCCCTGTTCCGCGGCGAGCATGAGCACGCCCATGATGCTCTTGCCGTTCACCTCGAGGCCGTCCCGGGCGATGGTGATGTGCGAGCGGAACCGCCCCGCGAGACGTACGAACTCCGACGCCGGCCGCGCATGCATGCCGGCCCGGTTCACGATCTCGACCGTCGTTTCGCTCATCGTCTCCGTTCCGTCAGAAGAGGAAGCCCCGGGCAAGCCCGAGCGCCACGAGTCCGACCACCGCGACCGCCGCAGGGCGCCACGCGCGGGCGCCGGCCAGCGCGCCGATCCCCAGAGCGGCGAGCCCGGCGAGTGCCCAGGCCGGCGAGGCCTGTTCGAGCCCTTCGGCCGGGCCCCGCCCCGCCAGCAGCCACCCCGACAGAACGCCGGCGAGAACGACGAGCGCCCGGTCGGCGGCGCGGGCCCTGCGCGCGAGCCCCGACGTGCGGAGGCGGAGCGCGACCTGCGCGCCCTCCGAGAGCCCCACGTGGAAGCCCCACCAGCGGAGCCCGAGGTGGCCCGCGTTGTACACCAGCAGGAACAACGCCACGGCCCAGCCGGCGGGCACCCCGAGCGCGTAGGCGACGAGCCCCACCAGCGCGCTCATGGGCAGCCACGTCGCCCACACGACGCGGTCGCCCAGCGCCCCCAGCGGCCCCCCGACCGCCGTGCGGAAGCGCTGCACCATCGCGCGCTCGGCGCCGTCGCTCTCGAGCCGCGCCAGACTGCCCAGCGCGAGGGTCGCCAGATACGGATGCGCGTTGAAGGCCGACGCGTGCACTCCGAGCGCTGCGTCCATCTCGTCGGCATCTTCGCCGCACCGGTGCCGGAGCAGCGGCAGGAGCGCGAACGCCATGCCCGTACCGATCATCGTGCGGTAGTTCCAGGACCCCTGCACGAGCAGGCTCCGCGCCATGACGGCCAGCTTCACGCCCCAGGGCACCCGCTTCACGGCCAGCTCACCCCGAGCAGCCAGCCGCCCCCCGCGGCCGCGGCGAAGAGGCCGGCGCGCGCCAGCCGCGGGGCCTCGCCGCGCGCCAGGATTCCGAGCGATACGAGCGCGCCGAGCAGGACGAGGCCGCGCGTGGCGACCCCGTCCAGGCTCCAGGCGCGAGCCAGCGCCGGCGCGGTGAGCGCCACGGCCGCGAGCCCGAGGGCGGTGAGCGCCGCGCCCCGGGCCGCGTCCATCGCGAGACAGCCGAGGTGCGCCCGCACGACGTCGCCGGGCCCGACCGGCCCCCCGTCGCCCGGCACGGGAACGCGGTGCGCGTTCCGCCTGCGGAGCAGGCTCTGGCTCCAGGCGCCGAGCTCGCCCGCCACGAGGCCGGCCGCGACGCCGAGCGCGAGTCCGGCGGCACCTCCGGTCCAGATCGCCGCGGCGACCCCCACCACCGTCGCGGGTCCGGGCTCCGGAAAGCGCCCGCCGCCCGACGGCACCGACACGAGCAGGTAGGTCTCGAGGAGCGCGCCCACCGCCACCCCGGCGGCGGCGTCGCCCAGCAGCCAGCCGGCGGCGAGACCCACCACGAGCGGGCGCGAGACCATGAACTGGCCGGCCCCGACGCCGTCGAGTGCCACCACCGCGCCGAGCGCCACGAGCGCCACGACAAGCGCGACCGTCATTCGGCCAGCAGCGCGTCGAGACCCACGCGCAGGCTGTCGGGCAGGTCGCGCCCGCTCACCCGCACGCCGAGCTCATCGAGGCGCGCCACACGCGCGCGGTCTTCGGCGTCGAGATGCAGGTACGAGCGCACCGGCACCCGACCGGGCGCGTGATGAATGCCGCCCAGGTTCACCTCCTCGCCCTCGAGCGCACCGCCCTCGGCGAGGCCGAGCATCGTGCGCAGATCGCGAGTGAGCAGCACGGTGCGCACCGCGTCGCCCCGCCACGACGGAAGCCCGGCGCGTGCCTCGGCGACCGTCAGGAAGCGCACTTCGGCGCCCTCGTCGAGGCTCAGACGGTAGAGCTCCTGCTCCCACTCGCTCGCCGCGAGGTCGTTGTCGACGACCAGATAGCGCGCCGGCGAGAGGCGGCCGCCCCAGCCCAACACGACCTGCCCGTGGATCAGGCGCTCGTCAACCCGATACAGCTGGATCGTCATCGGGGTCGGGCCGTGTCAGAAGAAGCATGCCCGAGCGTCCCTTCTCGACCAGGCGCTCAGCGAGCTCGCCCAGGGGCATGCTGCGGTGGAAGACGAAATCGAGCAACATGGGCAGGTTCACACCCGTGACGAGCGCAACGCGCTGCCGGTCGCGGCAGCTCAGCCGGGCCGCCAGCGTGCAGCTGCCCGCCCCGAGATCGGTCAGGACGAGCGTCGGACCTTCACCGACCTCGGCCAGAATCTCGTCGCGGAGCTGCTCCGGACCCTTGCCATCATTCGAGACGGGGACGAGGGCTTCGCCCTCCACGCCCGTGATCGTGCGCACGGCATCGACCATGGCGCCCGCCATCGCGCCGTGGGTCACCAGAATACCCTTCACCGAGGGTGTCGCGTCGTCACTCATAGTCCTGCTCCAGGTATTCCCGTACCCCGCGCATGGCATTGCGGATTCGTTCGTCGAACGCCTTCGCGGTGTCCACGCCCGTCGTGTAGCGGAGCAGGTGGTTCATCGCCACCACCTCGGAGATCACCGTGATGTTCTTGCCGGGGTTGAGCGGCACGGTGACCCTGGGCAGCTCGACCCCGAGAATGTCGGTGGTCTCCAGGTCGAGGCCGGTGCGCGTGTAGTCCTGACCCTCGTCCCAGTGCTCGAGATGCACCACCACCTCGATCCGCTTCTGCTGCCGGATCGCCCGAATGCCGAAGAGGGCCTGGATGTCGATGATGCCGATCCCCCGGATCTCCATGTGGTGTCGCTGGAGCGGGTGGCTGCGGCCGATCAGCACGTCGTTGCCGCGGCGGCTGGTGATCACCAGGTCGTCCGCCACGAGACGGTGCCCGCGCTCGACGAGGTCCAGCACACACTCGCTCTTTCCGACCCCGGAGCTGCCGACGAAGAGAAGCCCCACGCCGTACACGTCGGCGAGCGACCCGTGGAGCGTGGTCGTGGGGGCGAGCGCCGATTCGAGATACGGCTTGATGCGCGTGTAGAACTCGCGCGTGGTCACCCCCGCCCGCAGCACCGGGACGCCCGCGGAACGGGCCTGGGTCAGGAAGATCTCCGAGACCTCCTGTCCCTTGGTGACGAACACCGCCGGAATTTCGAACGCGAACAGCGCCTCGAGGCGACGCCCCACAGTGGCCGGGTCGAGCGTCGCGAGATACGTCATCTCGGTCTCGCCGAACACCTGCATGCGCTCCGCGGCGAACCGCCCCGTGTACCCGGCGAGCGCGAGCCCCGGCGACGAGACGTCCGGGTCCGTGATCGGCCGGTCGAGCGAGAGGCCCGGGGTGAGGTGCTCGAGCCGGAGCGTGACCTCCTTGGCCTCGAGCAGCGCGCCCACCGTGAGCGTTCGATCGCCGAGGGGTGCCTCGGCGTCGGAGGTGATCGAGACGCGGCTCACTCCTGCTTGAACTCCTCGGCCAACGAGCGCCCCTGGTGGTCCGTCACCTGCGCCCGGCGGCGCCGGAGAATCTTCCCGAGCCGGTCGGCCATCTGGTCCAGCGCGGCCACGAAGTCGCTGCCCTCGCCCGAAGCCACGACCGGCTCGTCGCGGTCGACGGACACGATCGCCTCGACCTTGCGCGTGTGGCGCTCCTCGTCAAAGACGACCTCGGCCGCCGACACCCTGCGATCGTAGCGGGTCAGACGCCCCATCAAGGACTCGGCCCGCTCGCGAACGGTTTCGCTGATCTCACAATGCCGCGCGGTGATCTGCACCCGCATGACGCCTCCTGTCGATGAACACGAACGCTTCCGCGAAAGCTATGAAGGGGATTCCCGGGCGGCCACCCGCGCCTCGAGATAGCGCTCGAAACGTCGAGCCTGGGCCGCCCACGAACGGGCCTCGGCAAAGCGGCGGGCGGCCGCGCCCATACGGTCCCGCAGCGCCGGATCGCGCACCAGCCGCGCGATGCGCTCGGCGAGCGCGTCCACGTCGCCGTGCGGAGCCAGGAAGCCCGTTTCGCCCTCGACCACCGAGTCACGGAGCCCGGGCGAATCGCTTGCCACCGTAGGGGTGCCGCAGGCGGCCGCCTCGAGGTTCGTGATGCCCCACCCTTCCTTGGGCGAGGCGAGCACGTGCACCCAGCTCCGCCCCAGGAGGCGCGGCTTGGTCTCTTCCGGCACGAAGCCGAGGAACTCCACGTGGGGTTCGAGGTCGAGCTCCGCGGTCAGTCGCCGCAGGTCGGGCTCGGCCGGCCCCCGCCCCGCCACCTGGAGGCGTACCGGCAGGCCGTCGGCCCGCAGCCGATCAACCGCGCGGAGCACCAGATCGACCCGCTTGTAGCGCTGAAGGCGGCCCAGGTAGACGAGCGTCGGGTCGGCGTCGCGCGTCGGGCTCGGCGTGAGCGCGTCGAGGTCGACCCCGTTCTCGACGACCTCGATGTCGGACGCATCGAGCCCCCGCCGGACCAGGTCGTCGCGGGTCGACGCCGAAACAGCGACGGTGGGCACGCCCCGATAGCGACGCCCGATCGGCCGTTCCAGCAGCCAGGTCGCGAGCGCGAGCGGGAAGCTCGCCTCCTGAAACGCGACCCGGCCGAAGAGATGATGCACCAGCAGCACCGGCGGCGCGACGCGCCAGCGGGGTACGTGCAGCGGCACCTTGTTGAGGTCCTCGACGGCGAGGTCGTAGCCGCGCCCTGCGAAGTAGCGGCGGGCGTAGCCGCGCGCCTTCAGGAAGAACGTGTGACGCCCCCCTACCCGGTGGATCTGCATGCCGTCGAGTTCGGCGCGCGGGGCGAGCCCCGGCCACCCCGAGACCAACGCGGTGACCTCGTGCCCTCGTTCGGCGAGACGCCCGAAGATCTCGTGCAGGTGCGTCTCGGCGCCGCCCGCCCGGGGGTTCTCCCGGTCGAGCCAGTTGACCACCAGGAGCTTCACCGGGTCAGTCCCGCCGGGCTTCGACGCGGCGGTAGAGCGCGTCCAGCACGCCGTTCACGAAGCGAGGCGAATCGGTTCCGCCGTACTGCTCCGCGAGGTAGAGGGCCTCCTGGATCGAGACCCTGGGCGGCACGTCGTCGAAGTAGAGCAGCTCCGCCGCCCCGAGCCGGAGCACGGCGCGGTCCATCGCAGACACCCGGTCGAGGCGCCAGTTCTGGAGCGCCTGATGCAGCGCCTGGTCGATGGCCTCGAGGTTCTCGTCCACGGCATCCAGAATCCGTCGCAGGTACGGAACCCGGCGCGGCGAGATGCGACGCGTCGCCATGGTCTCCACGAGGGCGTCGCGAAGCGTGGCGCCGCCCCCCGACGCCTCCCAGCGGTAGAGCACCTGAAGGGCCCAGGCGCGGGCGCGGGAACGGTCGATGCGGTCGCGCGGGCTCTCGAACGCCGTCGACGTCATGCGAGCTCCCGAAAGAGCAGCCCCATCTCGATCGCGGCGAGCGCAGCCTCGCGCCCCTTGTCCTGCCCGTCGGGCGCCGCGCGCTCGATGGCCTGCGTGCGGGTCTCGGTCGTGAGCACGCCGAACACGACCGGGCAGACGTGCTTCCTCGCGACGTCGCCGAGGCCTCGCGCGGCCTCGCCCGCCACGAAGTCGAAGTGCGGAGTGTCGCCCCGCACCACGCACCCGAGCGCGACGATCGCGTCGTGGGCACCGGTACGCGCCAGCTTCTCGGCGGCCTGCGGCAGCTCCCACGCGCCCGGCACGCGTACGACCGTCACGTCGTCTGCGCCCACGCCGTGATCGCCGAGCCCGGCCAGGCAGCGCTCGAGCATGATCTCGATGACGTGGCCGTGGAAACGTGCGGCGACCACCGCGACGCGCAGTCCGGCACCGTCCAGCTGCCCTTCGAGCTGGCCCGCGTAGGATCCCGAACCACTCATAGCATGTGCCCCAGCTTGGCGCGCTTGGTCTCCAGGTAGCGCTCGTTCTCGGCGCCCGGCTCGACGCGAAGCGGCTCGCGGCCCGTGATCTCGAGGTCGTAGCCGTCGAGGCCCACGATCTTGCGCGGGTTGTTGGTCAGGATCCGAATCCGATGCAGCCCCAGGTCGAGCAGGATCTGCGCCCCGATGCCGTAGTCGCGCAGGTCCGGCCGGAAGCCCAGCGTCTCGTTCGCCTGCACGGTGTCCTGGCCGTCGTCCTGGAGCGCGTAGGCGCGAATCTTGTTTCCGAGACCGATGCCCCGACCCTCCTGGCGCAGGTACACGACCGCGCCGAGGCCTTCCTGTGAAATGCGCTGGAGCGCCAGGTCGAGCTGCGCGCCGCAGTCGCATCGCCGCGACCCGAAGACGTCTCCGGTCAGGCACTCGGAGTGCATGCGCACGAGCACGTCGGGCTTTCCCTCGACGTCGCCCTTGAGCACCGCCAGGTGTTCGCGCTCGTCGATCAGGCTCCGGTAGGCGATGACCCGGAACTCGCCGTGGTCGGTCGGGAGCCGGGCCTCGGCGATGCGCTTCACGAGGCGCTCGTGCTTGAGCCGGTAGGCCACGAGCTGCGCCACGGTAATGAACTTGAGACCGTGCTCGCGCGCGAAGACCTCCAGCTCGGGACGGCGCGCCATGGTGCCGTCTTCCTTCAGGATCTCGCAGATCACGCCGGCCGGGTTGAACCCCGCCAGCCGCGCCAGGTCGACGCCGGCCTCGGTCTGGCCGACCCGCCTCAGCACGCCGCCGGGTTTGGCCCGCAGCGGAAAGACGTGCCCGGGGCGCCGCAGGTCGTCGGGCCGGCTGGCCTCGTCGACGAGCACCCGGATCGTCCGGGCGCGATCCTGCGCGCTGATGCCCGTGGTGACGCCGAAGCGCTGGTGCGCGTCGACCGAGATCGTGAACGCCGTACCCTGCGGGTCGGTGTTGTGATCGGTCATCGGCGGCAACTCGAGCTGGTCGGCGCGCTCGCGGGTGAGCGCGACGCAGATCAGCCCGCGCCCGTGCTTGGTCATGAAGTTGATCATCTCGGGCGTCACGGCGTCGGCCGCGCACACGAGATCGCCTTCGTTCTCTCGGTCTTCGTCGTCGGCCACGATCACCATCCGCCCCTGGCGAATGTCGTCGAGCGCGGCTTCGACGGTGTCGAACGGCATGATGTCGGGCTCCCTGTCGGAGCGGTGAAGCGCGTGGGCGGTCATGGTCCGCCCTCTGCGGGCTCGCCGGTTCGGGTCGCGAGCATCCTACCCACGTACTTTCCGAGCAGGTCCCCCTCGACGTTGACGGCGTCGCCGGGGCGCAGCTCCCGGAAGTTCGTGTGGGCCCAGGTATGGGGGATCACCGCGATCTGCACGAGGTCCGGATCGTCGAGTCGGTTCACGGTCAGGCTGACGCCGTTGAGTGCGATCGAGCCGTGCGGGATCGTCTGGCGGTGCACATCGGTCGGAACGCGGAAGGTCAGAAAGCGCGTCTCGCCGATCGTCTCGCCGTGCTCGAACCGGCCGACGCCGTCGACGTGACCCTGCACGAGGTGGCCGTCGAGGCGGTCGCCGAGCGCCATCGCGGGCTCGAGGTTGACCCGGCTGCCCGGCTCGTAGCCGCCGGCCACGGTACGCGCGAGGGTCGAGAGCACCGCGTCGACCTCGAAGCCGTGGGCGTCGACGGTCACGGGCGTCAGGCAGGCGCCGTCGACCGCCACGGAGTCTCCGGGCTCGAGCTCTGCGAGGAGCGCGGCGTCGGCCGCGATGCGAAGTCGACGCGCGCCCTCGACCTCGGTGACCCGCTCGACGGTGCCGACCGTCCGAACGATGCCCGTGAACATTCAGGCCACCCGGTCGAACACGAGGAGCGTGTCGTCGCCGAAGGGCTCCGGTTGGGCGGCGAGCCGCCAGCCCTCACCCGCACCGGCACCGGCCCAGCCCGGAAAGGCCGCCACGCCCGCGTCGCCGAACACCCTCGGTGCGACGAAGAGGTAGAGGCGCGAGGCGAGGCCCGCACGAACGAACGACGCGGCCAGGCGACCGCCCCCTTCGCAGAGCACGGAGCGCACCCCCGCGTCCCAGAGGCGCGCCAGCACGGCGTCGAGCGCCACCCCGACGCCGTCGGCGGCGGGCGGAACCGGGTGCACCACGGCGCCGGCCGCTTCGAGCGCCTCGATGTCGGCTTCGTCGAGCGCTTCGTCGACGAAGATCCAGACGGGCGCCTCGGCCACGTCACGGAAGAGCTTCGCGGTCGGGCCGGTGCGGCCGCGCCGGTCGAGCACCACGCGAATCGGCGGCACCCGGCAGGGTACGTTCTCGCGCACCGTGAGCAGCGGGTCGTCGACGGCGGCGGTTTCGGCGCCCACGAGCACGGCGTCGAAGCCGGCGCGCAGGCGGTGCACCTCACGCTGCGCGGCCGGACCCGTCACCGCCGTGCGCTCGCCGGCCCGCCGGGCCAGCCGGCCGTCGAGCGACGTGGCCAGCTTGATCGCGACGTACGGGGTGCCGTGACGCACCGTGTGGTGGAAGGCCGGGTTGACGCGCCGGGCCTCGCGCTCGTTGTAGAGGGGGCCGACGACCTCGAGGCCCGCCCGGCGAAGCTCGCCGCCGCCCCCCCCCGATTCCACCCCCGGGTCGCTCGCGCCGAAGACCACGCGGCGCACGCCGCTCCGGAGCAGCGCGTCAGTGCACGCGGGCGTCTTACCCTGGTGCCGACAGGGCTCCAGCGTGACATAGGCGGTCGCGCCGCGGGCCGCCTCGCCGGCGCGCTCGAGCGCGCGCACCTCGGCGTGCGGA
>CBFGQV010000020.1:0-15215 GCA_965651045.1 uncultured bacterium | reverse complement strand
ACGACGTCGGCAGCGCGGGCTCGACGGGCCTCGGCGAGATGGTCATCAAGGTCTGCGGCTCGCACGCCATCGTCGAGCTCATGCGCGGTGGGGCCGATCCTACCGATGCGTGCCTCGAGGTGCTGCGGCGGATCGTGCGGTTCACCGTCGAGCCGCGCCGACTCGACGCCCAGGGCCGGCCCAACTTCAACGTCAACTTCTACGCGATCCGCAAAGACGGCGCCTGGGGCGGCGCCTCGATCTGGGCCGGCGCCCAGTACGCGGTGAACGTGGCGGGCGACGCCCGTCTCGAATCGGCGGCGTACCTGTACGAGCGCGACGCCTGAACCACCACCAGCTTTCTGACGAACCATGACTCTCGGATGGCACACGCAGGACCCTGCCGATTCAGGTGGCATTTCCCTCGGCGACACGCCGAAGGAGGTGAAGCGGCTCCTCCAGCTTTTCTACCAGGGCGCCCGCCTGGACTCGCCGATGGGGGGATTCCTCGAGCCGCTCGGCGTGCGCCAGGACGACGACGGCTCCGGCACCGCGATCTTCGAGTGTTCGGCGTCGTCGCTGCGCTATCAGCTCGCGATTCCCAAGGCGACCCGCACCGAGCGGAAGGCGATCAAAGAGGCCCTCGACGAGGGCCATGACGCGTTCTGCCCTCGGCACGTGGATCCCCCGCGCAAGCTCCAGCGCATCAAGGGAAACCTGGTGTGTGGGGCGTGCGGTGTGGTCTACGCGAAGGCGCCCTGATCCGGCACCTTTCAGGGTGGTACCGCTCGGGGGGCGTCGTTAGATTGGCGACAGGACGACCATCGCGGTCCATTCCCTCCGGAGGGTACTACATGGAGGACCGGTTCCTCAGCTCCGAGGAATACGACGAGCGGGCGCACAAGCTCTACAACGACGGTGACTACGACGGGGCCCTCGAGATGCTCAAGGAGGGCCTTTCTCTTTATCCGGCGGCGGTCGAACTCTACGTCGGGTTGGGCTACGCCCGACTCGCCCGCGAAGAGTACGCCTGGGCGCGCCAGGCCTTCGAACGCGCGCTCGTGCTGGACCCCGGCCACGAAGACGCGATGGTCGGCATGGGCGAGGCGCTGCTCCGGTTCGGCATGCGGGACCGCGCGCTCTCGCTCTTCCGTCAGGTCGAGGCCGCCGGGTACGACGAAGACGACGAGCTTCTTCTGACCATGGGCCGTGCCCTGTATCGCGAGGGGCTCTGGGCCGACGCCCGCGACCTCTTCGCCAAGGCGGTGGCCGTTCGGCCCGACGCCGCCGAGGCGCTCGCCGCGCTCGGCTATGCGCTCCACCGCCTCGGCGACGAGATCGGAGCCGGGCGCCAGATTCGGCGCTCGCTCCGCCTGGACCCCGACCTGCACGAGGCGCGGGTCTTTCTCGGACACCTGCTCTACGACCGCGGCGACTGGGAGGGGGCGCTGCGCGAGTTCGAGCGCGTGCCGCCGGTCGAGCACTGGGACGCGCTCGCCGTCTGGCGCATCATCGAGCTGAAGCGCGCGCTCTGGCGCATGGACGCGGGCGATGCGCGGCTCGCCGCCTGGGAGGCCCGGCTGCACGAACTCGAGACGGTCGACGACCCGGTGGACCGCCTACTCGCCGAGATCGAGAGCGAGGCCAATGCGGCGGCTGGCCGTCCGATGCCCGATCCGAGCCAGCTCGAGCTCTTCGGGGTCGGTGGGGGTGACACCAGCCGGCACCAGATTCGGCTCGTCGACGGCGTTGCGTTCCGCGGCACGTGGGTCCAGATCGTGCGCCAGATGCGCGACCACGCCGGTTTCGGGCACGAGACGCTGACGCAGTTCATGCGTCGCATGGCCGAGCGCTGGCACGAACAGAGCGGCCGCGAGATTCCGTTCCAGGATCCGGAAACCTTCCTGCGGGCGGCCGTCGATGCGCGCCTGCTCATGCTCGACGACGACCCTACTTCCCGCTGAGGCCATGCCCGCACCCCCCACGAGTTCGCTCGACCGGCTCCACCGCCTTCTGGTCGCGTCGCTGCGCGAGCGTGGCGCCGATGCCCTGGAGCGCCCGTTCACGATCGCCGAGATCTACCAGGACCTGGTGCCGTACCGGCGCCACCGCGACGACCTCGCGGTCGAGATGAACGGCGACTACGAGCACCTGCTCCTCCGCTTCCTCTCCGGAGAAGGCGGCTACGTCCAGCTCGAGTTCGAGCCGGCGCTGCGGGCGATCAGGAAGGAGCTCGAGGCGTCGAATCCGAGCACCGGCGTCTACCGCGACTACGCGGCCGCCGACGTTCGGCTGCTCGTTCGGGAAGCGGCCGCGCCGGACACGCGGGCCGCCGGAGCCGGCGACGCGGGTGCCGCGAGCGCGGTCGAGCCTCCTGCCGACGAGCCCGCACCCGTCGAACCGGCCGGCAGCCGAGGGGCCACCACTCCCGCGCCCGCACCGGAGACGTGCCGGTGGTGCGAGGGGCCGCTTCCCGATCGGCCGGGGCTGCGCTTCTGCCCCCATTGCGGCCGGGACGTCCAGGTCGTGCCGTGCTCGTCCTGCGGCGAGGCGCTCGAGCCCGAGTGGCGTTTCTGCATCAAGTGCGGTCAGAACGTCGCGTCGGCCTGACCCGCGCGCGGGCGCGGCGGGCACTGGCGGCGTTGGCGTTGCTGGGGTCCGTGGCCTGCGACGCGCCGCCCGACCTGCAGCCCGACGCGGAACTCCAGCGGGCCTACGGGCTCACCCCGCGCGATCGCGTGCACGTGGTCGCGCTTGAACACGTTCCTCCGGTCGAGCGCGTCTCACCTGTCGAGACGAGCCTGCGGATCGGGGACTGGGTCGTGTTCCAGGCGGCCGACGGCTTCGGACGCCGGGTTCTCTTCGAGCTCGACTCGCTCTCGGCAGAGGCGCTCGACTGGGTGACCGCACACGAGATCGAGGCCGGTCCCCCGCTCCTGACCGTCGGCGTACGTTGGGTGATCTCGTTCGATGGGGCGCCCGAAGGACGCTATCCCTTCCGGGTCGAAGGGAGCGCCCAGCCGGCGCGTGGCGCACTGAACGTGGATGCGAGAAGCCGCTTCCCGTTCTATACTCCTTGAGGTCGCCCCGCCGCCCTTCCTCTTCGCCCGAACCCGAGCACGCATGCCGCGAATCGCCGTCATTCCAGGAGACGGAATCGGCCTCGAAGTCACGCGCGAGGCCGTGCGCGTGCTCGAGGCTGTCGAGAGTCGGTTCGGGTTGGGGCTGCAGCTGACGCATTTCGACCTCGGCGCCGATCGGTGCCTTCGCGACGGCGCCACCCTTCCGGAGGAGGACTTCCGGTCGCTCGCCGACGAGCACGACGCGATTCTGCTCGGCGCGCTCGGCGACCCGCGAATCCCCGACAACCGTCACGCGCGAGACATCCTTCTGGGGCTGCGCTTCCGGCTGGACCTCTACGTGAACCATCGGCCCTGCCATCTCGTGCTGCCGGAGCTGTCGCCGCTCCGTGACCCGGCGCCGTTCCGGCTCGATATCTTTCGCGAGAACACCGAAGGCGTGTACGTGAACCTGGGGGGAAGATTCCGCGAGGGCACCCCGGCCGAGGTCGCGATCCAGGAAGACCTCAACACGTACGTGGGGGTGGAGCGGCTCGTGCGCGCGGCGTTCGAGTTCGCGAGGGCAGAGGGCCGCACGCGGGTGACCCTCGTCGACAAGGCCAACGCCATGCCGGCGGCGGGAGCGCTCTGGCGCCGCGTGTTCGATGAGGTCGGCGCCGATTACGAAGGCCTCCACACCGACGCCATGTACGTCGACGCGATGGCCATGGACCTCGTGCGAAGGCCCGAATCCTACGAAGTTGTGGTGACATCGAACCTCTTCGGCGACATACTGAGCGATCTCGCGGCCGCCGTGACCGGCGGAATCGGTCTCGCGGCGTCGGCGAATCTGCACCCGGGCAGGCACGCGCTCTTCGAGCCCGTGCACGGTTCGGCGCCCGACATCGCCGGTACGAGCACGGCCAATCCGCTCGGTGCGATCGCGTGCGTGGCCATGCTGCTCCGGCACCTTGGTGCCCGGGACGGCGCCCGCGCGGTCGATGACGCCGTCGCCGCGGCGCTTGCGGAGGGGATTCGCACGCCGGACCTCGGAGGCCGGGCCGGTACCGAAGACGTGGGCGGGTGGGTCGTGGAGCGGATCGTCGCATCACATGAAGCGAGCGAGGTAGGGAGCGAGGCATGACGGAACGCGCGAATCTGGGCAACATTCTGATGGGCCTCGGGCGCATCAGCGAAGACGAGGTGGCGCGGGCCCTCGACTACCAGCGCGAGCACGGGGGCTATTTCGGCGAGGCCCTGCTCGCGTTGGATCTCGTCTCGAAAGACGAGCTCGAGTGGGGCCTCGCATCGCAGTTCGACCTGCCCTACATCTTTCCCGACGCCGACGCGATCGATCTCGACGCGGCCGGAATGGTGTCGCCCGAGTGGGCGCTCGCCCACCTGACGATGCCGATTCTCAAGACCGGTGACAGCCTTCGGGTGGTCGTCGACTCACCCATGCGTTCCGACGCGGTGGAGGAGCTCGCCGCCCGCACGGACCGGCGTATCGAGCTCGCGCTGGCCTCGGGCGAGCGCATTCGCGAGCTGATCCAGCAGGTCTACCCGCGCATTCAGCAGGAGACCGAGCCCCGGCGGCCCACGCCGATCGGCCTCGGCGAGTCGATGGCGCTGGCGCTCGAGGCCGCGTCCGAGCGTTTCGGCGTGTCGGTGCGCGGGCACCGGGCCTGGTTCTGGTATCGCGACGGCGGCGCGGTGCGCCGGCGTCGGCTCGACGGGCACTGGGAAGCCGAGCTGGATCGGCTGGTCACCCCGCCACCCTCGGCGCAGGTCGCGTCGAAGGAACGCGTGCGCTTCCGGGGGCAGGTGAACCGGGAGGGCATCATCACCCCCACCGAGGTCGACTACCTCTCCGGGCCGGGCGGGCGCGAATTCCTCTTCGAGCCGATCGAGGAGCGGAGCGGCGTGCACGACCGATTCCCTCCGCCGGCGTCGGGGGTGTTGACCGAGATCCGGCTCCTCGCGCGCTCGGGGGCGGCGCGGTTCGCCGTCCGGGCCGACGCCGAGCTCGGAGCGGAGATTCTCCCGCACCTGCCGCACCTGTTGCTCGATCCCTCCTGGCGCGCGCTCCACGTGGGTCGCAAGCGTGTCGAAGCCGACGTCTTCCAGGTCGTCGTACCGAGCGACGCCGCCGGGCGCGAGGCGGAGCTCGAAGCGCTCCGCGCGTTCGGATTCGACGTGCTTACGGCCGATCTGGCCGAGCTCGGTGAAGACGCACTCGACGGGCTCGCCGACGTCGCGGCCGTCGTGTTCCTGCTCTGGCCCGGCGAACCCGACCACGCCACGGCGCACGATGCCGGCATTCGTTGGGAACTCCGGATCGAGCGAGGCTCCGGAGATCAGCTCGACTGGAGCCTCGAGCCGCTTCGCGCATGACGATCGTCCACCCCCCTTCCAGCCACGCGATGGCAGACTGATGGCGCAGATCGATCAGTTCCTCAAGGTGTTGGTCCAGCACAGCGGCTCGGACCTCCACCTCACCACCGGCTCACCGCCTGTGATGCGTGTCCACGGCCACATGCAGCGGATCAAGTTCCGCGAGCTCACGCCCAAGGACATGGAGACGCTCGTCTACGAGATCATGGAAGAGGACTGGCGGGCACGCTTCCTCGACACCATGGACTTCGACTTCGCCTACGAGATCGAAGGCCTCGCGCGCTTCCGGGTGAACGTCTTCTGGCAGCGAAAGGGACTCGGTGCCGTCTTCCGCACGATTCCCTCGGAGATTCTGACCGCCGACGACCTGGGTCTGCCCGACCCGGTGCGGAAGTTCTGCATGTTGACCAAGGGGCTGGTGCTGGTAACGGGCCCCACGGGATCGGGCAAGTCGACGACGTTGGCCGCCATGGTCGACCTCATCAACGAGACCCGGGCCGAGCATATTCTGACGATCGAAGACCCGATCGAGTTCACGCACCCCAACAAGAAGTGTCTGGTCAACCAGCGCGAGGTGGGCACGAACACCAAGAGCTTCGCCAACGCGCTCCGCGCCGCGCTGCGTGAGGACCCGGACGTGATTCTGGTCGGCGAGATGCGGGACCGCGAGACGATCGAGCTCGGCATCACGGCCGCCGAGACCGGTCACCTCGTGTTCGGCACGTTGCACACCAATTCGGCGCCCAAGACCGTCGACCGCATCATCGATGTGTTCCCGGCCGATCAGCAGGAGCAGATTCGCGCGATGCTCGCCGAGTCGCTCAAGGGCGTCATCTCTCAGGTCCTGCTGCGCAAGCAGGGGGGCAAGGGACGCATCGCGGCTCAGGAGATCATGGTCGGCACCTCGGCGGTGTCGAACCTGATTCGTGAGAACAAGGTGTTCCAGATTCCCTCGATGATTCAAACCGGTAAGAAGGACGGCATGCAGTTGCTCGACCAGCACATTCTCGAATACCTCATGGCGGGGGTCATCGACCCGACCGAGGCCTACATGAAGGCCAACAACAAGCAGGCCTTCAAGCAGTACCTGAAGGAAGAGCCACCGCCCTCGGAGTTCGTCTGATGGGTACTCAGGGCGCGGGCCGAGAGGTCGTTTTCCTTTCGGGAAAGCGGACCGGCTTCGGTACCTTCGGCGGCTCTCTGAAGGGCTTCTCCGCCACCGATCTCGGAGTCGAGGGCAGCCGCGCGGCGATCGAGGCGGCGGGGCTCGAGCCGTCCGATATCGATCACACCTTCATGGGCAACGCGCTCCAGACGTCGGCCGACGCGATCTATTTCGCGCGTCACGTCGCGCTGCGTGCCGGAGTGCCCCAGGAGGCGCCGGCCCTCACCGTGAACCGCCTCTGCGGGTCCGGGTTCGAGGCGATCGTGCAGGGCGCCAAGGAGATTCTGCTCGGGGGCGCCCGCGCCGTGCTCACCGGCGGGGCCGAGTCGATGAGCCAGGCGCCGCACGTGGTGCGCGGGGCCCGGTGGGGCGACCTCAGGCTCGGCGAGGCGGCACAGTTCTTCGAAGACTCGCTCTGGCAGGCGCTGCTCGATTCGAACTGCGGGTTGACGATGGCCCAGACCGCCGAAGAGCTCGCCGACCGCTACGGCGTGACGCGCGACGAGGCCGACGCGGTCGCCGTGCGCTCGCAGCAGCGCGCGAAACGCGCCTGGGACGAGGGCCGGTTCGACCACGAGATCGCTCCGCTCACGGTGAGATCGCGGAAGGGCGAGACCCTCTACGCGGCCGACGAGCACATGCGCCCGGACACCACGGCCGAGGCGCTGGCCCAGCTCCGCCCGTACTTCCGCAAAGACGGACTCGTGACGGCCGGCAACGCCAGCGGCATCGGCGACGGGGCGGCCTGCGCCGTCCTCGCCGACGCCGAGTGGGCGCAGGAGCGGGGCCTCGCCCCGATCGGGCGACTCGTCTCGTGGGCGTTCGTGGGGGTCGAGCCCAAGGTCATGGGCATCGGGCCCGCGCCGGCCATACGAAAAGCGCTCGAGGTCGCCGGCCTCACCCTCGACCAGATGGATCTCGTCGAGGTGAACGAGGCCTTCGCGCCCCAGTACATGGCGGTCGAGAAGGAGTTGGGCCTCGACCCCGAGAAGACGAACGTGAACGGCGGAGCCATCGCGCTCACGCATCCGTTGGCCGCGTCCGGCGCGCGCATCACGATTCACCTGCTGCACGAGCTTCGCCGCCGCGGCGGTCGCTACGCGGTGGGCTCGGCCTGCATCGGCGGAGGACAGGGCGGTGCCGTGGTCGTGGAAGCCACCGGCTGAGACCGGACCGGCGGCGTACGGCGTGGGCCCGTTGAGGTGCCGTGGCTGAGGAAGATCGCGGCCCGGGGCGTGCGCTCTCGCGCCGCCAGTTCGACGAGGTCATGCGCCGCGCGAGCGAGCTGGCCGCCGACGAGACGGAGACCAGCGAGGGCGAGCTGGCGGAGGCCGAGGTCTACCGCATCGCCCGCGAGGTGGGGCTCGGAGAGCGCTACGTTCGCCAGGCGCTCGCCGAGGTCCGAACCACCGCGCCCCAGGGCGGCTGGCTCGATCGTGCGCTCGGCCCGGAGCGCGTGCGGGCGCAGCGCGTGGTGCCGGGCACGCCCGACGAAGTCGCCGATCGGCTGGACGAGTTCATGGTCGCGGGGCGCCTGCTGCAGCGGGTGCGCAAGTCCCGCAACTTCCTGCAATACCGGGCCGCGGTCGACTGGATCTCGCAGCTCGCGCGCGCGGCGAGCGCGACGTCGAAGAAGTACTTCGTCGCCTCGGCGCGTTCGGTCGAGGTGCGGGTCGAACCCGTCGACGACATTCGCACCCTGGTCGAGATCGAGGTCGATCCGGCGATCCGCGGCGACTACGTGGCCGGCATGGCGCTCGGCGGCGGGGCGGGCGCCCTCGGCGGCGGTGTCGGGGTCGGAGTCGCGCTGGCCACCGTGGCGCCGGTCGGGGCCGCCGTGGCCGGGGGCGCCGTGATCGCGGGCGCGGTCGCGTGGGTCAGCGTGCGCTGGTCGGGCCGCGCCCACCGCCGCAAGGCGCTCGACGTGGCCGCCGAGCTCGAGGGCATTCTCGACCGGCTGCAGGAGGGGGATTCCCTCGAGCCGCCGCCCTCGTCGTGGCGCAAGTGGGTGGAGCGGCAGTTCCACGGAGCCCGACGGCTGCTCGACACCCTCGACGACGGCTCGGGCTAGACGCACACACTTCGGGGCGCCGGAGGGCGCCCCTGACGACAGGAGGAAGTCTGTTGGAAATCAAGAAGGTAGGCATCGTCGGCTGCGGCCTCATGGGCAGCGGCATCGCGGAGATCGCGGGGCGTGCGGGGTTCGACGTGGTCGTGCGCGAGCTCGACGAGGGTGCCCTGGCCAAGGGGAAGGCCCGCATCGAGAAGTCCCTGGCACGGGCCGTCGAGAAGGGCAAGGCGACCGACGAGGAACGCCAGGCCACGCTCGGTCGCATGCGGTTCACGACCTCACTCGACGATCTGGCCGATCGAGACCTGGTGGTCGAAGCCATCGTCGAGAACATCGAGGCGAAGAACGAGCTGTTCACGGCGCTCGACCAGCTGTGCGGGCCGGACACGATCTACGCCTCCAACACGAGCTCTCTGACCGTGACCGACATGGCCGCGGCCACGGCGCGCCCGTCGCGCGTCGTCGGCCTGCACTTCTTCAACCCGGTGCCGGTCATGAAGCTGGTCGAGGTGGTGAGGACGATCGCCACCGACGCGGCCGTCTTCGACGCGGTCTTCGCCTTCGCGCGGCGGCTGGGCAAGGAACCCATCGCGGCGCGTGACAACTCCGGCTTCGTGGTCAACCTGCTGCTGGTGCCGTACATGCTCGACGCGATCCGGCAGCTCGAGCGCGGTGTGGCCAGCATCGAAGACATCGACAAGGGCATGGTACTCGGATGCGGGTACCCGATGGGGCCGTTCACCCTCTGCGACTTCGTGGGCATCGACACCCTGCTCCGGATCTCGGAGATCATGTTCGACGAGTACCGCGAAGAGCGCTACGCCCCGCCGCCGCTGCTCAAGCGGATCGTGTCGCTCGGGCGCTACGGCCGGAAGAGCGGGCAGGGGTTCTACGACTGGTCGACGGAGACGCCCACTCCGCTTCCTGTCTGATCGACGCGGCCCGCCCCCTTCTGGCCCGATCGGCCCAGATGTCTCAAATTTGAATCATGGTCCTGTCGACGATCGAAGATCTGTTGCTCCGACGTGCGCTCGCGCGCGCGGCCCGGCCCGACGAGGACGTCGTGGCCGAGCTGGAGCGGTTGGTGTTCGCCCTGGAGTTCGGCTTTCCGCGCATCGCGGTGCAGTGGAGTGGCGAGCCGCTTCTCAGTGGCGCCGACGGACTCGTGCCGTCGGTGTTCCTCCGACGCGACGCGCTCGACCGATGGCGGCACGAGTGGAAGCGTGAACAGGTGCCTCAGCCGTTCCTCGAGTTTCTGGCGGGTCGACTGAGGTTGGAGCTTCGCGAGGGGCGCGCGCCCTTGCACATCGACCGCACGCTCCGGGAGCTGCAGCGCGTCAGCGGCCACGCGCTGCCCGACGCGCTCCAGGGGCTGGCGCGGCGCGTGCTCGAGCTTCCCGCCGCCTACGTCGACGGAAGGGGCCTGGAAGAACTCACCGGGCTCTCGACCGGAGCCCTGAAGCAACGCTTCCGCCGCCGCGACCTGCCGTCGCCCTTCTCGTACCTTCGCTGGCTGCGCTGCCTCGCGGTGGCCTCGCTCATCGGCAGCGGGTACACGGTGGCCGACACCGCGCGGCGTCTCGGATGGGCGAACACCGGCAACCTGTGCAGGCTCGTCGCGACAACGGTCGACCGCCAACCCTCCGAGCTCGCGCTCGAGGGGGCCTGGGAAGAGCTCCTGGTCGCCTTCGCCGAGTCCCACCTCACGGCCGACGATGTCGAAGCGTGGGAGGGCCTCGAGCCGCTCTTCCTGCGCGTCGCGTAGTGCCCGGAAACGCACGAAGCCCCCGTCCCGAGATCGGGCGGGGGCTTCGTCGTGTCCCGGACCTGAGTCCCGGGATCGTCCGCGCGAACGTCTAGCGGCGGGTGTTCCGCCGCTGGCGCCGACGCTCGCGTCGGATCGCGGCCTCTCTCTTCCGCTTGCGCTGGGCGCTGGGCTTCTCGTAGTAGCGCCGCTTCCGCAGTTCGGAGTAGAGGCCGGAGCGCTGCACCTTCCGCTTGAACCGGCGCAGGGCACGCTCGAGACTCTCGTTGTCCTGGATCGTAACTTCCAAGAGAACCACGCTCCTCGGGTTGAAACAACAATGGCGACAAAGCTCAAAAAGCTAGCCCGCGTGCCACCCAGGCGTCAACCCATGGTCACCCGAATCGCGAAGGTGATCCCCACGCCCCCGAACAGGAAGAGCCCCTGCGCGAGGGCGAGCGAGCGATCACGGTGCCGGTGGATCTCCGGAATGAGGTCCGCCGCCGCGATGTAGAGGAAGCCGCCCGCGGTGACCGGGAGCAGGGCGGCGGAGAATCCGTCGACGGCCCCTCCGAGGGCGAGCGCGACGACGGTGCCCACGATCGCCGCGCACGCGGAGAGCACGTTCAGCAACAGCGCGCGCCGTACCGAGAGTCCGCCCTGCACGAGAACGGCGAAGTCACCGATCTCTTGCGGAATCTCGTGCATGGCGACGGCAAGCGTCGTCGCCAGCCCCACCGCCGGATCGATCAGAAATGCCGCGCCGATGGCCATGCCGTCGATCAGATTGTGAACCGCATCACCCACCAGGTTCATGACCACGACCGGGTGCGGCTCGGGACAATCTTCGGCCAGCCCGTGGCCCGGGCGGTGCGGCGCGCGCGGCTCGAGCGAGCCCGGCGAGGGGCCGTGGTGGTGGAACCAGAGGTAGCGTTCCAACACGAAGAACCCGAGGAATCCGACGAGGAACAGCACCGGAAGCAGCAACTCGCTACCCAGCGCCTCGAAGGCTTCGGGAAGGAGGTGGAGGACCGCGCTGCCGACGAGCACGCCGGCGGCCAGGCTCACGAGCAGCGGCAGCCTGCGCGCGAGCACCTCGTGCCGCCGCGAGACCGTGACGAGACCCGCGAGCGAAATCGCGCTCACGAGGGTCACGCTGAGCAGAGCCTGGAGGTGGGGGGTCACGGAGTTCTCGGGGGATCACCGGTCGGAGTCGGAGCCGTCGTGGGCCGCGCGTTCGCGGTTCGGCCGGCGGAACGATAACACGGAACGCGGGGGTGACGCGACGGAGGCCGCCGTGTAGCATGCGACGGTACGCATGCACTGCCTCGACCGGAGAGACGATGGACCGCAACGCGATGCTCGAGCGGCTGGCCCGCAGGATGGGGCCCTGGGACCTCGTGGTGGTCGGCGGGGGCGCGACCGGGCTCGGCGTGGCGCTCGACGCGGCGGCGCGCGGCTACGAGGTCGCGCTCTTCGAGGCCGTGGACTTCGGCAAGGGCACGTCGTCCAGGAGCACCAAGCTCGTGCACGGTGGGGTGCGCTATCTGAGGCAGGGCAACATTCCGCTGGTGCTGGAAGCGCTCCGCGAACGCGGCCTCCTGCGCGCGAACGCGCCGCACCTCGTGCAGGATCTCGCGTTCGTGGTGCCCAACTACGACTGGTGGGAGGCGCCGTTCTACGGCATCGGCCTCAAGGTGTACGACGCGCTCGCGGGCCGGTACGGCTTCGGGGCGTCGCGCGTGCTGACGCGTGACGAGACCGTCGAGCGAATTCCGACGATCGAGACCGGCGGGCTGCGCGGCGGGGTGATCTACCACGACGGGCAGTTCGACGACGCGCGCCTTCTGGTGCACCTGGCGCGCACCGCGGTGCACCACGGCGCCACGATCGTCAATCACGCGAAGGTGACGGGCCTGCTGAACGACAAGGAAGGGTGGGTGTCGGGCGTGCGGGTGCGGGACGCCGAGTCCGGCGAGACGCTCGAGGTTGAAGCGCGTTCGGTGGTAAACGCCACCGGAGTGTTCGCAGATGAACTCCGACGACTCGACGATCCGGCCGCGGGGCGAATGATTCGGCCGAGCCAGGGGGTGCACCTCGTGCTCGACCGGCGCTTCCTGCCCGGCGACGCGGCCATCATGGTGCCGAAGACCGACGACGGCCGGGTGCTCTTCGCCGTGCCGTGGCACGACCGGGTGCTCGTCGGCACCACCGACACGCCGGTCGAGCAGATCGAGCTCGAGCCCCGTGCCCTCGACGAAGAGGTGACGTTCCTGCTCGAGCACGCCGCCCGCTATCTGACCGAAGACCCGGCGCCGGGCGATGTGCGGAGCGTGTTCGCGGGGCTCCGGCCGCTCGTGGCGCCCGACGGCGGCGACGACACGGCGGCGCTCTCTCGTGACCACACCCTGCAGATCTCCTCGTCGGGGCTGGTGACCATCACGGGCGGAAAGTGGACGACCTACCGCCGCATGGCCGAAGACACGGTCGACCACGCGGCGACGCTCGCCGGGCTGGAGCCGGTGCCGTGCCCGACGCGCGACCTGCCGATTCACGGTCACTGGCCGCATGACCCGGCCGACGCGGCGCTGGCCGTGCACGGGGCCGACGCGCCCGCCGTGCGGCGGCTCGCCGAGTCGAGTCCGGAGTTCGCCGCGCCGCTGCACGAGCGGCTGCCGGTGATCGGCGCCGAGATCGTGTGGGCGGCACGCCACGAGATGGCGCGTACCTTGGACGACGCGCTCTCGCGGCGCACGCGCGCCTTGATCCTCGATGCCCGGGCGGCAGCCGAGGCGGCCCCGGTGGCGGCGCGACTGATGGGCGCCGAGCTCGGGTGGTCGAGCGAGCACGCCGCTTCGGAGGTCGCGGCGTTTCGCGCGCTCGCGGCGGGCTACGTGCTCTGATCGCTCGCGGGGCAGCGCAGGCGGCGGGTCTCCCTCAGGGCAGGCGACCCTCGCGGTGGAGCGCGTGGGCGTAGGCCCGGTAGCGGTCGCGGTGCGCGAGGAAGTCGGGCGCCCAGACCTCGAACGGAGGCAGCGGCAGTAGCGCCTCGAGCTGGTCGACCACGAGCATGGCGAGCTGGACACGGTCGCGTGCCGAAAAGTCGATGCCCTGCCCGTCGAGCAGCGTCTGCACCGTGCCTTCGAACGCCTCGGCGTCGACGAGCGCGATCAGGTGCGCCACCTGGTCGAGGCGATACGAGGCGTAGAGCGAGCGCAGCTCGTCGAGGTCCGGAGCCGGGTCGCTGGGTACGCCGGCTCGCTCGCCCGGTCCGGCCGGCGACGTCGAGTGCTCGGCGAGCAGGTCGCGGAACCAGCGCCTCAGAAACGGCGTTCCGTCGTCGTCGCGAGCCCGGACGTGAAGCGCCGAGTCGAGCAGCGACACGAGCCACGGCCGCCCGAGTTGGCGTGCCTTGTTGCGGACGTCGCCCTCACGGGGCTCCAGGAAGATGTCGGTCGTCCGGATCTCATCGCCCTCATCGCCATCCGACGGGCGGAAGGCGAAGTAGCCCCGCCACCCTTCGGGCTCCTCGCGCGTGACGAGAAAGCACGCCCAGCGGCGGCCCTGGCGTTCGAGAAACGCGACGGAGCGCCGGTGAACGGCGTGGGCCGGAATCGGCGGTGGCCGGGGTGCGGGCTCGCGCGAGGGCATGATCTGTCGAAGCTCGTCCAGGTTCGGCGTGCGGGCAAGCGGGGTGCGACCGGTCGGAACCACGCCCGGAAGAAACTGCTTGCCCGGGCACCAAACATATGATTATCGTAGGATCACCGGGGCATTGCCCCCGCGTATTCGGGCCCGGAAGACGCGGCAGGAGCGCGTTCGCCGGGCCTTCTGCGCCCTCGGTGGAACGTACGCCATGTATACGAATCTCCATCTCGACCGCCGCCCGGAGGCCATGGCCGATGTGCCGGGCGTCTGCGAGCTGCCCCTGACGCGCGCGGTCGTGCAGTACCGCGATCAGCACGAGGTCGACGTGCCGGGTGGTCGCATCAGCGACATCGGCCTTGCCGTGGTGCTCGAGGGCCGGTACGCCTCGGCCGCCGAGGCGCTCGACCTGGGAAGCGCCGACATGAAGCTTCTCGATCTGAGCGGCGAGCTCGTCGTGCTGGACTGGGTGTACGAGCCGACGCTGGAGCACGCCGCGCGCCTCGTGAGCGAAGCCGCCGCAGGCCGTGGCCGCCGCGATCTCGAACGTTTCTGCTCGGCGCTCGCGCTGTCGGTGCTCGAGCGCGTGGGCTTCGGGCCGCTGACCCGCCCCACGCTCCTGCGCATGGGCTTCCGCGACGTGTGCCGCGACCTGGACCTCAACGACGGCACCGCAGTGCGCATCGGACTCGGGGAAGGGCGTCTGGTCCGGGCCCACATGGACTACGACGGCAACGCGCTGGTGCTCCGGACCCCGACCGCTCGCGCCGACGCCGAGCTCGAAGACGTGCTGGCGGAGGCCTTTCCGGGCACCGAGCTCCGCCGCGTGGTCCCGGCCTCGCCGGCGGCCGCGGGCGGATATCAGGTTCGGTTCGGGCTGCCCCTCGACCTCGACGAGCTTCGCGGCGAACTCGACCGGGTGCGCCATGGGCTCGAACACCTGCTTCGTACCTTCGAGCCCCAGCGCTTCGCGGCGATCGAAGGCGTGGTCGAAACCTTCGGGCACCGCTCCACGCTCGCGCGCATTCGCGAGCGGCCCGACCGGACCGAAGCGGTCACCGTGCGCGCGGCGCCGAGCGGCGCAGCGGAGCCGGTGGCGTCGGCCGGCACGGTGCACTGATGACCCCCGATACCACCTCCGGGGCCCCGCGCTACGCG
>CBFGQV010000019.1:0-15353 GCA_965651045.1 uncultured bacterium | reverse complement strand
AGACCGACGAAGTCGTAATCTTCCCGTGGGACCGAAAGGTCTTCGAGGGCGGGGAGCTGGTCGTGAATCCCCTCTACGAAGCGGTACTGGACGAGTAGCGGGCCGCCGGTCGTCAGCCGCCCTGGGCCATCGCATCGAGAAATTCGCGGTTGGTCTGGTAGCGGCGCATGCGGTCGAGCAGGAACTCGATCGCCTCGAGCGGAGGCATGTCGCCGAGGAAGTTCCGCAGCAGAAAGACGCGGTTGAGCTCTGTCTCGGTGAGTAGGAGTTCTTCCTTGCGCGTGCCCGACTTGTTGATGTCGATGGCGGGAAAGATGCGTCGGTCGGCGATCTGGCGATCGAGCACCAGCTCCATGTTCCCGGTGCCCTTGAACTCTTCGAAGATCACCTCGTCCATGCGGCTACCCGTGTCGACGAGCGCGGTCGCGACGATGGTGAGCGAGCCACCCTGGTCGATCTTTCGCGCCGCGCCGAAGAACTTCTTCGGACGCTCGAGGGCGTTGGCGTCGACGCCGCCCGACAAGATGCGTCCGGAGTGCGGCATGATCGTGTTGTAGGCACGGGCGAGGCGCGTGATCGAGTCCAGCAGAATGACCACGTCGCGCCCCGCCTCGACGAGCCGCTTCGCCTTCTCGAGCACCATTTCCGCGACCTGCGTGTGACGCCTCGCGGGCTCGTCGAAGGTCGAGGCGATCACCTCGGCCGCCACATGCCGCTGCATGTCGGTCACCTCTTCGGGCCGCTCGTCGACCAGCAGGACGATGAGATGGACCTCGGGGTGATTCTCCGCGATCGAGTTCGCGACCTTCTGCAAGAGCGTGGTCTTGCCCGCCTTCGGGGGCGACACGATCAGGCCTCGCTGTCCCTTGCCGATCGGCGCGACCAGGTCGACCACGCGCATGGCGAGGTCGTGATCGGCGGTCTCCAGTCGCAGGCGGCCCTCCGGGTAGCGCGGCCGCAACTGCTCGAACGTCTCCCGCTTGGCGCCCTCGACCGGTGGCTCGAAGTTGACCGAGACGATGCGCAGGAGCGCGAGGTAGCGCTCGCCGTCGCGCGGGGGGCGCACCGTGCCCACGATCGAGTCTCCCGTGCGCAGGTCGAAGCGCTTGATCTGCGACGGACTCACGTACACGTCGTCGGGTCCGTAGAGGTAGTTCCAGTCCTGGGACCGAAGGAAGCCGTAGCCCTCCGACAAGATCTCCAGCACGCCCTCCGCGTGCAGCTCCACGCCGCCGGACTGGAGCGCACGTTGAATGCGGTTGACGAGGTCCTGTGTACGAAGGCCCGTGTAATTGTGGATGCCGAGCTGCTCCGCGATCTGGTGCAGCTCGCCCACGGTCTTCGCTCGAAGTTCGGCGATGTCCACGTCGGATTGGACTCCTGGGATGCCCGACTCGGGCAGAGGGCGGGACGCCTCGACCGGAAGCCTGCCGATGCGGTTCGACAGGCGAAGTGTGGTTGGGGAAGACACCGGCGGGGGTGTTCAGGCCGGGACTGTGGCCCGACGCACCATGGAACGCTACGAGGTTAATCGGCCCGCGCATGGTGGTCAAGACTTTTTTCCCTCGGACGCCGCCGCCTCGGCCCAGCAAGGAACTCGCGAGAAAGTGTGGTTGGTTCGTCGGCCGAATGTCGCACAACGATAGGGCACTTCGTCGCCCCGAGGGGGTCGGAAAACTTGACATTCCCTCGGCACGGAGGAAACGTTCGTTTATCCACGATTTTCCAAAAATCGCCCGCCACTCGGAGGTCGCTCATGGCGCGGCACAACCGGGACGGGTCCGGCGCGGATCAGCGCGGACACGAATACGAAGTCAGCTATCAGCCCGACTGGCTGCGCCTGGTGAAGGTCACCCGGGTGCTCGAGAACGGGCGACAGAGCACCAAGACGCTGTTCAAGAACCCGCTCGACCGTCGCGAGGCCGAGCCCGGCGACCGCATTCGCACGCGCATCGCCTCGGCCGATCAGGGTCTGGACGTCGAGATCGCGGTCGACGATCCGGAGGGCCGGGTGACGAGAGTGCGCCTCGCGTGCAGAGTGCCGGCGAACGGCGGGGGTGAGGAAGAGGTCGAGTTCAGCATCGAAGGAGCCCTGCCTCCGGCGTCCCGGTAGGCGGCGAGCCGACGCATGAAGGAGCTCGTCCTGACGCCGGCCGCCCACGTAGGCCACTTCGCGGTCAGCGCGGTGGCAGGCGTGGGCCGCGCGGGGTTCCTCGCGCTGGGTGCGGCCAAGGCGCTTCGCAAGACCGACATCTGGGGCCCGCTCTTCGTGCCGCAGCTCGCCGCCGTCGGGGTGGCGTCGGTTCCGATCGCCCTCTTCATCGCGAGCTTCACGGGCATCGTGCTCGCGATTCAGGCGTCGTACACCTTCACGGGCACGGTACCCCTCTACTTCGTCGGTGCCCTCGTCGGAAAGACGATCATTCTCGAGCTCGGACCGGTGCTGACCGGGCTTGCCCTCGCCGGCCGCGTAGGGGCCAACATCGCGGCGGAGATCGGCTCGATGCGTGTGACCGAACAGATCGACGCGCTCGAGTCGCTGGCGTACGACCCCGTGGCCTATCTGGTCGTGCCGAGGGTCGTCGCGGGCCTGGTCATGTTTCCGGTCGTGGTCGCGCTGGCGATGGCGATGGGTATCGGCGCGGGATGGTTGACCTCGATGGTGCTCCTCGACCTCTCGAGCCCCGAATTCGTTCGCGGCTTGCGGCTGTTCTTCCTGCCGTACGACGTGCGTTTCGCCCTCATCAAGGCCGCGAGCTTCGGGCTCACGGTGACGGGTCTCGGCTGCTTCTACGGGTACACCACGACCGGTGGGGCACACGGGGTGGGCGTCGCGACGACCCGCGCCGTCGTGGTCTCCAGCATGGTCATTCTGGTGCTCGACGCCTTCTGGGCCGCGGCGCTGCTGTGAGGCCCGCCGCGTGAGCATCGTGCTGCGCGGCCTGAAGAAGGCCTACGGGCCGAAGGTGGTCCTGGACGGCTTCGACCTCGAGGTGCCCGAGGGTGAGATCGTCTCGGTCATCGGTGCCTCCGGCTCCGGGAAGTCGACCTGCCTCAAGACGATCATCGGGCTCGTACACCCCGACGCCGGCGAGGTCGAGGTCGACGGCCAACGTGTGGGTGACCTCTCGACCGACGAGCTGTACGAACTCCGACGCAGTGTGGGGTATGTCTTCCAGTTCGCCGCGCTCTTCGATTCGATGACGATCGGTGAGAATGTCGCCATGGGCCTGCGCCGGATGCCCGACCTTTCCGAAGACGCGATCGCGGAACGCGTTCAGGAAGCGCTGTCGCGCGTCGGCCTGCACGACGTCGACGACCGGTACCCGAGTGAACTGAGCGGTGGCATGAAGAAACGTGCGGGCGTCGCGCGGGCGATCGCGCTCAAGCCGCGATACCTGCTCTACGACGAGCCCACGACCGGCCTAGATCCGGTCACGGTTTCGGTGATCGACCGGCTCGTCGTTCGCATGCGAGACGAGCTTGGCGTCACGAGCCTCGTGATCACCCACGACATGGAGAGCGCCTATCGCATCTCCGATCACATCGCCATGCTGCATCGGGGCCGGATTCGAGCGGTTGGAACCCCGGACGAGATCCGCAACACGGACGACCCGGTCGTGCGTGGCTTCATCGAAGGCAAGCCGGAGCTGTGGGAGGAAGCGACGTGAATCGAGCCAGAGAGGTCACGGTAGGCCTGGTCATCCTCGCCGGAATCGCGGTGGCGGTGGTCGGCAGCCTATGGCTGAAGGGCACCAACTTCGGAAGTCCCGACGTGCCGATCGACGTCCTGGTGCAGGACGTCGGCCAGCTCCAGGTCGGCAACGCCGTGAAGTTCAGGGGGGTGCGTATCGGCCGCGTGCACCGGATCCGGGTCGCCGAGGGCGGCGAGGCCGTACGTGTCTCGCTGCGTCTCGAGCAGGAGATCGACATGCCGCCCGACGTCGGGGCCGTCGTGGCGCCCGAGTCGCTCTTCGGCGAGTGGCAGATCGAGCTCGTGTCGCGCGAGCGGTTCCCACGCTTCGACTACTTCGAGGTGGCGTCGGGTGCGGAGGTCGACGGGGTGCCGGTCGTGGGTGGGTACGCGATTCCCGATATCTCGCGCCTCACGGCGGCGGCCGACGAGATCAGCGAGAACCTCGCGGTGCTCACCGACCGGGTCGACCGCACCTTCAACGACTCGACGGCCGAGAACTTCGCGCGGGCCATCGACAATATTCAGGACATCAGCGAGAACCTTCGCGACCTCGTCGGCCAGCAGGCATCGGCGTTCTCCGAGGTCTCGACTCAGGTCCAGCGCGCCGCGACCGAGATCGGGCTCGCCGCCGAGGTGGGGCGTTCGGCGCTCGAGAGCGCAGACCGGCTGCTGGCGTCCGGTGAACTGGACTCGATCCTGGTGAACGTACGCACCGCCAGCCAGAGCCTCGGTGAGGTGTCGCAGAACGTGGCGGTCGCCACCGAAGACCTGGGTGGCACCCTCGAACGCGCCGACTCGGCCTTTGCGCGCATCGACCTGCTCACCGCGCGCGTGGCCCGGGGTGAGGGCGCGCTCGGCCAGCTCTTCGCCGACACCGTTCTCATCGGCCGCGCGGGAGAGGTCCTGCGCGAGCTCGACCTCCTGCTCGCGGACTTCCGCGAGAACCCCAAGCGCTATGTGCGCCTTTCCATCTTCTGATGACGCGAGCCAGGGTCGAGCGAAGCGCGGGCGGGGTCGTGGTGCGGACCATCGGTGGCGAGCCGCACGTGTTGTTGATCCGGGATCCCTACCGAAACTGGGGCCTGCCCAAGGGCCATCTCGAGGGTGATGAGGACGCCGAGACCGCTGCGCTCCGCGAGGTTCGCGAAGAAACGGGGCTCGACCGCCTCGAGCTCGGCCCGGAGCTGGATACCATCGACTGGTACTTCCGACTCCAGGGCACGCTCGTTCACAAATACTGCGTGTTCTACATGATGACGTCCGACGAAGGCGAGCCCGTACCCGAAGTCGACGAGGGGATCACCGAGTGCGTCTGGCTGCCGGTCGCGGAGGCGCTCGAGCGCATCAGCTACGAGAACGCACGCGCGATCCTGGGGCAGGCCGCCAAGCGGATCGCGGCCGACCACGACCCGCCTTCCGAGGCCCTCGGCGCATGACGGGCGAGCGACCGGACCGCGTGAGAAGCCCCTGGCCGTGGGTCCAGGCCGTAGCCGTCCTCCTGACCTTCGGCGCGATGCTCTGGGCCATGCAGGGGCTGCTGAACCCGCTCCTGCTCTTCCTGGTGCTCGTCGCGCTGCTCGCGCCGTTCCGCGGCTTGCCGGGGCGGGCGCTCCTGCTCGGGGTCGGTGGGGCTCTCGCGCTGTTCTGGCTGCTCGAGACCACCGGAGCCCTGCTGGCGCCCTTCGTGGTGGCGCTGGGCATCGCGTACCTGGTCGACCCGCTCGCCGACCGCCTCGAGGCGAAGGGACTGGGCCGCACGTTGGCCATCGCTCTGTTGGCGTTGCCGGTCGCGGGACTCTTCGCGGTGTCCCTGTTCGTCGGTCTGCCCGCGCTCGGGCAGCAGCTCGGCGAGTTGATCGACCGAGCGCCGATCCTTCTCGAGCGGGTCGGGGGCTGGCTGGAGCGCCTCCAGCAGCGCGCCCGGGGGCTGCCGGTCGGAGGGGAACTGATCGGACGCATCGAGGCCATCGACGGCGAGATGGTCGTACAGTTTCTCGAGGAGCGACGGGCCGAACTGGCCGAGCGGGCGTGGCAGGGAGTGCTGGGGCTGGGGCGGGGCATCGGATCGGCGCTGACCGTGCTCGGCTATGTGGTGCTCACCCCGGTTCTGGCGTTCTACCTGCTTCGGGACTGGAACCGAATCATGGAGCGGCTCGTCGAGTTGGTCCCGCCGGCCCGTCGCCAGAGCTGGGTCGGGTTCGCGCGCGAGTACGATCGGCTGCTGGCTCGGTACCTGCGCGGGCAGGTCACCGTGGCGATCACGATCGGGCTGATCACCGTGCTCGGCCTCTGGATCGCCCGCTTTCCCTACGCACTCGTCGTCGGGGTGGCCGTCACCGTCTTCAGCGTAATCCCCTACCTCGGGCTCGTGCTGAGCCTGGTGCCCGCCGTGTTGATCGCCCTGGTGAGCGGTGACCCGGGGCTCTCGCTGCTCAAGATCGCGATCGTCTTCGGCATCGCGCAGGGGCTCGAAGGAAGCGTGGTGAGCCCCAAGATCGTCGGCGACTCCGTGGGCCTTCACCCCGTCTGGGTGGTGCTCGCGATCGCCGTCGGTGGCTACTACTTCGGGTTCGTCGGGCTGCTGCTGGCGGTGCCGGGTGCGGTCGGGGTGAAGCTCCTCGCCGAACGTGGCCTGGAACGGTACCGCGAGAGCGATCTCTTCCGGAAGCGCTGACCGGTCTCCAGCGACCCTGACCGGCCTCCAGCGACCTGTTAGACTTCTTCGCCATGAACGACATCAAGGACGTCACGATCATCGGCGGGGGCCCCACGGGCCTCTTCGCCGCATTCTATGCCGGGGTGCGCGGCATGAGTACGCGCATCGTCGATTCGCTTCCCGAACTCGGTGGCCAGTTGATGGCCCTCTACCCGGAGAAGTACATCTTCGACGTGGGGGGATTCCCGAAAGTGCTCGCCAAGGACCTGGTCCGCGGGCTCGTCGAACAGGCGATGCAGTTCGAGCCCGAGGTCGTGCTCGACGATGAGGTGCGGGAGCTCGTGCGGGACGACGACGGCTTCGTCCTGCGAGCGCGCACGGGAGACTACCGCAGCCGCACCGTCGTGGTAGCCGGGGGCAAGGGTGCGTTCGAGCCCAGGGTGCTCGAGGTGCCGGGGTACGAGGAGTTCCTGCATCAGGGCGTGCACTACGCCGTCAAGAACCCCGCGTCGTTCGCCGGGCAGAGGGTTCTGATCGTGGGCGGCGGTGATTCCGCGCTCGACTGGGCGTTGATTCTCAAGGACCACTGCTCGCGGGTCGTGCTGATCCACCGCCGTGAGGGATTCCGGGCGCACGAGGCGTCGGTCGCTCAGATGGAGGCGGCCTGCGCCGCCGGCGAGATGGAGCTGCTCACCTATCACGAGGTGCGCAGGATCCAGGGCAATGGAACCGTCGAGGCAGTCACGGTCTTCGACAATCGGACGGACGAAGACACGGTGATCGAGGCCGACGCCGTCCTGACGTTCCTGGGCTTCAAGCCCGACCTGGGCCCGATCAAGCGGTGGGGCCTCGAGCTTTCGAAGAACCGCATCATCGTGAATCAGCTCATGGAGACGAACGTGCCGGGCATCTATGCCGCGGGCGATGTCGTCGAGTATCCTGGAAAGCTCGACCTGATCGCGACGGGGTTCTCGGAGGCCGCCATCGCCGTGAACAACGCGGTGCACCGGGTGAATCCCGACGCACGCGTGAACCCCGGCCACTCGACGAGCATGGCCGTGTTCAAGGACAAATAGCGCACATCGACGCCCCTCGCGGGCGAGCAACCACGGATCGACCGATGACCGATACGATGCGAGAGAAGCTGGTGATCGTGGGCTCGGGGCCCGCGGGGTGGACGGCTGCCGTGTACGCGGCGCGCGCCAACCTGGACCCCGTGGTCTTCGAGGGCGCGGGCAGCCGCACCATGATTCCGGGCGGCCAGCTCATGTTCACGACCGAGGTCGAGAACTATCCCGGATTTCCGGACGGGGTGACCGGCCCGGAGATGATGATGGCCTTCAAGCAGCAGGCCGAGCGCTTCGGTACACGCGTCTTCACGGAAGACATCGAACGCGTGGACTTCTCGACCTATCCGCGGCGGCTCTACTCGAACATGGGCCGCGAGATCGAGGCCGACACCGTGATCATCGCGACCGGGGCCAACGCCCGCTGGCTCGGCGTGCCCGGTGAGGAAACGCTCGCCCGCACCGGCGGCGGCGTCTCGGCCTGCGCGGTGTGCGACGGCGCCCTGCCGTTCTACCGCGACAAGGTCCTGGCCGTCGTCGGTGGCGGCGACTCGGCCATGGAAGAGGCCCTCTACCTCACGAACTTCGCCAGCCAGGTCGTGCTCATCCATCGGCGCGACGAGTTCCGCGCGTCGCGGATCATGGCCGAGCGGGCACTCGCCTCTCCCAAGATCCGGGTGCTCTGGAACACCGTCGTGACCGAAGTGCTGGGTGAAGGAGAGATCCGCGCACTCCGCCTCGAACACGTCGAAACGGGCGCCGAGACCGAGCTCGAGGTCGGCGGCCTCTTCGTGGCGATCGGGCACCTGCCGAACACGGGCTTCCTGGGTGGTCAGCTGGAGCTGAAGGACAACGGCTACGTGCAGCCCGCGACCGGCTGGCGCACCGCCACCTCGGTGCCCGGCGTGTTCGCCGCGGGTGACGTCATGGACGATTACTATCGCCAGGCCGTCACCGCCGCCGGCTCCGGGTGCATGGCCGCGCTGGAGGCCGAGCGCTGGCTCGCGCACGGGGGCATGCGGGCCGAGGCGGAAGAGCCGGAAGGGGCCGCGCTGGGCTAACCCGACAGGCTCCGCCCGCCGTCGACCACCACGACCTCTCCGGTGATGAACGGAGAACCCGCGAGGAAGAGCACCGTGCGGAGCACGTCGTCCGGCGTGCCGAGCCGCCCGACCGGGGTGCGCTCGCGCTCCTGCCGCCGATCCGCTTCGTCCTGATCGTCGGGCGGCAACACGGTGCCGGGGGCGATCGCGTTCACCCGCACCTCGGGCGCGAGCACCCGCGCCAGGATCTTGGTGAGGTGGAGCAGGCCCGCCTTCGAGACCGCATGGTGCGGGTACTGTGTCCAGGGTTGGAAGGCCGAGAGGTCGAGCAGGTTCACGACCGAGCCGCCGGACGCGCGCAGCAGCTCGGCCGCATCACGCACGACGAGGAAGGGACCCTTCAGGTTCAGGGCCATCACGCGGTCCCAACGCGCCTCGTCGACCTCCAGGAGCGGCGTTTGATCGAACGACGCGGCGTTGTTGACGAGCAGATCGAGACGACCGAACGACGTGCGGGCCGTCTCGATCACGGACTCCGCTCCCGACCCGTCGGCGAGGTCGGCCTGGACCAACGCGACCCTGCGCCCGAGCGCCTCGATGGCGCGCGCCACCTCGCGGGCCGCGGCCTCCGAGCGGTGGTAGTGCACGACCAGGTCGTAGCCGGCCTCGGCGAGCCCGATGCTCAGGGCCCTGCCGACTCGGACGGCGCCACCGGTTACGAGGGCGACCTTGCGCACGCGAGGCTCTCTGGCTTCATGGTTCGAGGGGGTCGGAACAGCGACCGGGACCGGGGGTTGCGTGAGGGCGACGAGAATATCGTACTCGAGGACCGGCCACAAACCCAAGGGAGCGACGGATGACGGCGCAGAGCACACCCGGATCGAACGGAGCGTTTCTCGAAGGCCGCGTGGCCCTCGTCACCGGGGGTTCGGCCGGCATCGGTCTGGCCGTGGCGGAGACGCTCGCAGGGGCCGGGGCGAAGGTCGCCCTCACGTCGCGTGACGCCGAGCGAGCCCGTGAGGCCGCCGACGAGGTGCGCCACGCACTGGCCTCGCGGGGCGGGGCGGCGGGCGAGGTCGTGGGTCTCGCGTGCGACGTGAGGGACTTCGCCTCGTGCGAGCGCGCGGTCGCGGGCACGGTCGAAGCCTTCGGGGGCGTGGACATTCTGGTCAACAATGCCGGCGTCGGCGTCTTCAAGCCATTTCAGGAGATGACGGTCGACGAATGGAAGACGCAGGTGGAGACCAACCTGCACGGCGTCTTCCACTGCGCGAAGGCGGCGCTGCCGCACCTGAAGGCCGCAGGCGAATCCGGCGACGCATGGATCATCAACGTCGGCTCGCTCGCCAGCCGGAACAGTTTCGGTGGGGGCAGCGGCTACAATGCCAGCAAGTTCGGTCTTCTGGGCATGACCGAGGCCATGATGATCGACCTTCGCTACGACGGGATTCGCACGTCGATCATCATGCCGGGCAGCGTCGACACGGAGTTCGGTGAGCACGACCTCGGTCGCGAGTGGGCGCTTGGCCCGCACGACGTCGCGCAGGCGGTGCTTCAGGTGCTGGCCTACCCGACCCGCGCCCTGGTCAGCCGCGTCGAGATGAGACCGACCCGGCCGCCGCGCCGGTAGCTCCGACGGTCAGGCCGCGAGCGCCTGGTAGCCCAGGTAGGTCGTCGCGGCCAGCGCCCACCCGGCGAGCACGTCGCCGGGGTAGTGGACGCCCAGATAGCAGCGCGACACGCCCACGAGGAGTCCGAGGCCGAGAACCCCGGCGGCGACGGGCAGCGGCAGCGACGCGGCAAGCGGCAGGGCCATGGCGAGCCCGGCCGTGGCATGCCCGCTCGGAAAGCTGAAGCGGTCCGGTACGGTGACCAGCCAGTGGAAGCCGACCGGCAGTTCCGGACGCTCCCGCGTGAACACCCGCTTGAGTACCTCCACCACCAGGTGCGAAACGCGCCCATTCGGAAGGCGTTGACGGCGGCCGGACCGGGTTGCAAGACCTCGCGTCCGGCGCGAGTCGACGGCAGCAGCTGATCGGCGAGGTGCAGGTGGAGGGCGACGCTGGGCATGAACTCGCTCCGCTTCGTTGTGGGGGCCGAACCTGCCCCCATGAACGGATGCCTACGCCTCGTTCGGGCGAAGGGGTGGTATCGGAGCGGTACCGGGCGTGTGCCGGGGCTGTGATGAGGGGCCGGGGGTGTCGAGCCCGTAACGTGGCGGGAGCGGGCGGGTAACATCGTGCGATTCGAAGCCGACGAGCCCCGCGTCCTGTCTGGACGTGCGATACATTTGCACGAATGGAGATCCAAGTGACCCGCGAACTCTCCGAACTCGTGGCCGAGACCGAGGGGCTCCAGCCCTGGAGGCGGGTGTTCCATGCGGCCAACGGGGTCGTCTTGGCACTCGGCCCCGGCGCCGTCGGGCTCTCGCCGGGGACGACGGCCGCGCTGCTGGGTCTGGCCGCTGCGCTGCTCGTGGCGGCCGACGTCGCCCGGCTCGGGTGGAGGCCGCTCAACGTGCTCTTCTTCCGGGCGTTCCGGAGGCTGGCCTCGCCGCGTGAGGAGCGGCGTATCGCCTCGTCGACCTGGTACGCCGTCGGGGCGTTCCTGGCGTGGTGGCTTTTCCCTCCTTCCGTCGCCGTGGCGGCGATTCTGGTGCTCGGCATGGCCGACCCGACGGCGAGCGTGATCGGCCGGCTCTACGGGTCGCGGCCCTTCGGCAAGGGGACCGTCGAGGGCACGGTCGCCTTCGCGCTGGTCGCGGTCCTGGTGCTCTGGCCGCAGGTCGGAATCGGGGCCGCCGCGGTGGCGGCGCTCGTCACGGCGTTGGCCGAGATCGTGCCCGCGGCCGTGGACGACAACCTGGTGATCCCCCTGGTCTGTGGAGCCGTTCTGTGGGCGCTCCTGGCGGCGTGAACGCGCCCGAGATCAGCGTGGTGATCCCCACGTTGAACGAAGAGGCCTACCTTCCGGCGCTCCTGGATTCGCTCGCCGCCCAGTCGCTGCCTGTGCTCGAGACGCTGGTGGTCGACGCGGGCTCGACCGACGGCACGGAGTCCGTGGCCCGGGCGCGCGGCGCGATGTTCATCGCGGGGGGTGGCCTGCCCGGACCGAGCCGGAATCTCGGAGCACGGCATGCGCGCGGCGGGTGGCTGCTCTTCCTCGATGCCGATGTCCGGCTGCCGCCCGACGCCCTCGAAGACATCGTTCGCGAGGTGAGGGTCCGGCGACTCGATGCGGCGAGCTGCGCCTTCGTACCAGACCACGGGGGGTGGGCGGTGCGGGCGCAGCACCGTGCCTCGGTGGAGTATTTCTGGCTGAGCACGAAGCTGCGCTGGCCCCACTCGATCGGGGGCTTCGTCTTCGTACGGAGGAGACTGCACGAGGCCGTCGGGGGGTTCGACGAGACCGTCATCGTCGCCGAAGACCACGACTACGCGCTGCGCCTGTCGAGGACCGGGCGCTACGGCTTCGCGCGGACGCCGGTCGTCGAGATCGCCACGCGTCGCTTCACCGAGCACGGTCTCGCCCGAATGAGCCTCAAGTGGTTGGCCATCGAGGCGTATCGGTTGACCCGCGGCGAGATTCGCGACGACCGCTTCCGCTACTTTCCCTGAGCGCCTTTACCTGGGAACGCTCCTCGGGCACCTTTGGTCGGGCTCCCTCCGCCCCGCCCGTGCGTCGTCCGACCCCAGGGCGCGACCAGGACCCTGAAACCGCCCGACATTCATGAGCGACCATCGCATCGAAAAGGACTCCCTCGGCGAGGTGAAGGTGCCCGCCGATGCACGCTACGGTGCGCAGACACAGCGCGCGTTCGAGAACTTCCAGATCAGCGGCCAGCGCTTCGGCCGGCGTTTCGTCCAGGCGCTCGGGCTGATCAAGAGGGCCGCGGCCGAGGCCAACGCCGAGCTCGGCAACCTCGACGCCGATCTCGCCGGAGCGATCGCCACCGCCGCGGGCGAGGTCGCCGACGGGCGGTTCGACGACCAGTTCGTGCTCGATGTCTACCAGACGGGTTCCGGCACGTCGACCAACATGAACGCCAACGAGGTGATCGCGCACCGCGCATCGGAGCTACGGGGAGCCGGCGGATCGGTGCACCCGAACGACCACGTGAACTTCGGGCAGTCGTCGAACGATGTGATTCCCACGGCGATGCACGTCGCGGCCCGGACCGCGATCCAGGAAGACCTCATGCCCGCGCTCGAGGGTCTCGCGCGCGCGCTCGAGGCCAAGGCGGCGGCCTTCGACGGAATCGTGAAGTCCGGGCGCACGCACCTGATGGATGCGACGCCGGTCCGGCTGGGTCAGGAGTTCGGCGGGTACGCGATGCAGGTACGCCGTGGCATGGATCGGGTCATGCGCGCGGCTGCCGAGCTCGAGGAGCTCGCGCTGGGGGGCACCGCGACCGGTACGGGCATCAACACGCATCCGCGCTTCGCCGCGCTCGCCATCGCGCGCATCGCCGAAGCGACGCGGCTGCACTTCCAGGAGGCCGAGAACCACTTCGAGGCGCAGGGCGGGAAAGACGCCGTGGTGAGCGCCTCCGGGGCGCTGAACACCGTGGCGGCGAGCTTCATGAAGATCGCCGACGATATTCGGTGGCTCTCGTCGGGGCCGACGTCGGGGCTCTCGGAGATCCGGCTGCCCTCCATCCAGCCCGGCAGCTCGATCATGCCCGGCAAGGTGAACCCGGTCATGAGCGAGGCGATGATGATGGCCTGCGCGCGCGTGATGGGGAACCACACGACCATCACGGTCGGGGGGCAGCGCGGCAACTTCGAGCTGAACGTGATGATGCCCGTCATGGCGCACGCGCTGCTCGAGTCGATCCAGCTTCTCGCCGGGGCCAGCGTGGCGTTCACCGAGCGCTGCGTCGTGGGGATCAGCGCGAACGAAGCCCGCTGCCAGGAGCTGCTCGAGCGGAACCCGTCGATCGCGACCGCCCTGAACCCCTACATCGGCTACGACAAGGCGGCCGAGGTGGCCAAGCAGGCCGCGCGCGAAGGACGCTCGGTGCGCGAGGTGGTCGACGAGATGGGGCTGCTGCCGGCCGAACAGCTCGACGAGGCGCTCGACGTGCGCGCCATGACGGAGCCGGGGCTGCCCGACTGAGCGCAGCCCCGCCCCGGCTCCGTGCCGCCGTCGTCGTGACTCAGGCGGTCTTGAGGTCCAACGCGGGCGCGTCGGTCTCGACGGCGATACCGCCGGGCGGAATCACCCGGGTCACGCGTCCGTCGAGGTAGAGCGGATAATTCCGGTCGCCGTAGCGTACGACCTGGATCAGGATCGGCTTCGAACCCTCGGGCGGCGCTTCGACCGGTGCGGTGATGCCCCGCCAGACGCGGTCGGCCAGCGTCATGCGCTCCTGCACGGAGTCGGCCCACATCGCGAGGCGAAGCTGCCTGCGGTCGGCCTCGGAGAGGGGCCGTACCACCTTGCGGTGGCCGGGAAACGCGTGCGAGAGCAGGAAGCTCACGGCTTCGGCCTCGCCGGCCGGTTCGACCCGGGACTCGAAAGCTCCGGGGGTACGGACCCGGCGCGTGTCGCGCAGGTCCAGAAAGCCGTCGGCGCAGATGCGGAAGGAGCGCCGCATGATGTCCTCCATCGGGTTGGGGGTCGTTGCTGCACCCCCACGGGTCAAGAGCCGTGCCGCCCGCCACGCGTACGAATGTGGCTCCGCACGGCGGCATGGCATCGGCGGTGCGCCGCCCCATGCAACACATCGTTCCCCCGAACGGCACTTTTTGCCGCCTTCGGCGCCGCGCGTCCCGAAGGCTGGCACAACCAAGCGAACGTCCAGGAGACCATGCGATGTCGATCGAAATAGACGAACTCGGAGCCCACGTATCGGCCGCCGGCGGCGTCGAGAACGCCCCTGCCCGGGCGGAGGCGATCGGCGCCGCGGTGCTGCAGCTCTTCACCAAGCAGCCCAACCGCTGGGCGGAGCCGCGCCTCGACGCGTCGACGCTCGCCCGGTTCCAGACCGAGCGGGCGCGCCACGGCATTCGCACCGCGGTCAGCCACGATTCGTACCTGATCAACCTCGCGAGCCCCGACCCGGCGCTCCGGGCGCGCTCGCTGGACTCGTTCCGCCGGGAGCTCGAGCGTTGCGAAGGGCTCGGGGTGGACTACCTCGTCACGCACCCCGGCAACGCCACCGACGGCGACCGCGACGGCGGTGTCGTGCGCAACGCCGAGGGTGTCGCGCGGACCCTCGAAGAGGTCGGCGGCGCTGGGGGCACCACACGCGTGCTCTTCGAGCTCACCGCGGGCGCCGGCACGAGCGTGGGCGGTACCTTCGAAGACCTCGCGTCGCTGATCGAGGGGATTCCCCGTGCGGTCCGCCACCGCGTAGGCGTGTGCTTCGACACCTGCCACGCCTGGGCCTCGGGGTACGACCTGCTCGGGGACTACGACGGCGTCTGGGCAGCTTTCGCCGATGCCCTCGAACGTGACGCCCCCGACCTCTTCCACCTGAACGACTCGATGTTCGGATTGGGGTCGCACCGTGACCGCCATGCGGGCATCGGAGAGGGTACGTTGGGGCTCGAGCCTTTTCGCCGAGTCATGAACGACCGGCGCTTCACCGAGGTGCCGAAGGTTCTCGAGACCCCGAAAGGAGACGATCCCGTGGCTCAGGACCGCGCCAACCTCGCGGTTCTTCGTGCGCTGCGGGAAGACGTTCGCTGAGGAATCCCTTTGACCTCGTCACCGGGGTTCCGGTATATTCCACTCGCGTGCCGGTGGGCTCCATTATTGAGCCAACACATGCGAAGCCGGGACTGACTCCTGAGATGGACGCCACGCCTCGCGAGAGGAAGGCGGAAGTCGCGGGGAGGTCACCAGATGTTGAACCCGGGCTTCAATAAAACCCCTCCGGCGCG
>CBFGQV010000018.1:0-15837 GCA_965651045.1 uncultured bacterium | reverse complement strand
CGCTCGGCATCGAGCTGGACCTGGGCATCGGGCTCGACCCGCGCGTGCTCGCGGTGACGTTCGGCGTGAGCCTGCTCGCCGGGCTGCTCTTCGGCCTCGCGCCGGCGCTTCAAGCGTCCCGTACTCCCGTCGGCATCGTGCTGCGCGAAGAGGGGAATGCCGTCGCGGGCGGCGGTCGGCGCTTCGACCTCCGCGGCGCGCTCGTCGTCGGACAGCTCGCGCTTTCGGTCGTACTCCTCGTCGGCGCCGGCCTCTTCGCGCGCTCGCTCGAGCAGGCTGGGCAGGCCGATCCGGGGTTCGACACCGGGCCGGCCGCGATTCTCGAGGTGTCCGGCGCGGGCGCGGGCTACACCGAGAGCGCGGCCTTCCGGCCGGTCATCGAAGACGCGCTCGCGCGCATCGAGGCCTTGCCCGAGGTGCAGCGCGCCGCGCTGGTGACCCGGCTGCCGCTGGACCTCGGAAACTGGGTCGCCTTCTACGACGTGCCGGGCGTCGACCCGCCCGCAGGCCGCGACAACCACCGCATCGAGTACGCCTCCGTGAGCCCCGACTACCTCGACGCCATGGGCATCGAGTTGCTCGAAGGGCGCGCGCTCACCGACGCGGACCGCGACGACCAGCCGCCCGTGGCGCTGATCAGCGCCGCGATGGCCCGGCAGTTCTGGCCGACCGAGTCGGCCGTCGGTCGCACCCTGTTGCCGGCGGGCACCCCCGAGCGGCCCGTGACGATCGTCGGGGTGGTCGACGACGTGAAGATATGGAGCCTGCAGGAGCCACCCCGGCCCTACATGTACCGGCCCTTCGCGCAGGCGCCGTCGACCTTCGTGAACGTGGTGGTCCGCGGCAGCGCCGCACCACCGCTGCTTGCACGTCGCGGCATCGAGGCGCTGCAGGGCGCCGACCCCGACCTGTTCGCGGCGCGGGTGAAAGACATGCAGGGGCACCTCGGCTACACCTTCTTCCTGCCTCGCATGGGCGCGACGCTCGTGGGCGCAGTGGCGCTCCTCGCGCTGGGCCTCTCGGCGATCGGGCTCTGGGGCCTCGTGAGCTACGGCGTAGCGCGCCGCACCCGCGAGATGGGCATTCGCATCTCGCTCGGCGCGGGCATCGGCAGCGTGATCGCGCTCGTGGTGCGACGCGGTCTCGTGCTCGGCGCGGTGGGCGCCGTGCTCGGGCTCGCGGCCGCCCTCCTCGTGGGGCGCCTGCTTCAGCCCTACCTCATCGGGGTGAGCGCCGCGGATCCCCTGACCCTGATCGGCGTACCCCTGATGCTCATGGTGGTGGTGGCGCTCGCCGCGCTGCTGCCGGCACGCCGAGCGGGACGCGTGGATCCCGTACAGGCGCTACGATCCGATTGATCCACGCCTGGCAGGCGGCAGGGGCACCGACGATGGCTCGACTCACCTTCCACGGACACGCGACCTGTTCCATCACCACGGACGACGGCACGCGCCTGGTCATCGACCCCTACTTCGAGGGGAATCCCGCGTGCAGCACCTCGCTCGACGAGATCGACGCGGACTACGTGCTCGCCACGCACGCGCACGGTGACCACATCGAGGACCTGATCCCCCTCGCGACGCGCACGGGGGCAACCGTGATCGCGACCCACGAGCTCGTCGGTTGGGCGGCGAGTCGCGGCGTCGAGAAGCATCACGGCATGAGCATCGGGGGCGCCCACACCTTTCCGTTCGGCCGCGTGAAGCTCACCCCGGCGCTCCACGGCACGAAGAACGAGGGCGAGGGTGGCGAGGCCTTTCCGACCATGCCGGCCGGAATCCTGATCGACTTCGGCCCCGGCCAGCGCCTCTATCACGCCGGCGACACCGCGCTCCTCACCGACATGCAGCTCCTTCGCAGGCAGGTCGACGTCGCCCTGCTGCCGATCGGCGACAACTACACGATGGGGCCCGCCGACGCCGTACGCGCCGTCGAGTTCATCGAGCCGCGCGTCGTCGTGCCGATCCACTACGACACCTTTCCGGTCATCGAGCAGGACGCCGAGGCGTTCCGGGCGCTGGTCGGCGAGCGCGCCACGGTCGAGATCCTCGCGCCGGGGGCGAGCCTCGAATTCTGATATCGGCCCGTTGACGGGCCGCTGCGGCGCCACTAGTGTCATGGTGATACTACTATCATTCTGACACCATGCCCGAGGTGCGCGCCGTGGCCGCCCCGACGACCGACGACTTCCTGCCGCTCCACCCCGAAGCGTTCCGCATTCTGCTCGTGCTGCGCGGCGGCGCGGCGCACGGCTATGCGATCGTGAAGGAGCTCGAGGCCGACCCGGGACGGCCCGGCGCCGTGCTGCCGGCGAACCTGTACCGGCGCCTGCGAACGCTCCGCGACGACGGGCTGATCGAAGAGGTCGACCCGCCCTCTGACGAGCGCGATGCCGACGAGCGCAGGCGCTACTTCGGGCTCACACCCCTGGGGCTCACGGTCGCGCGCGCCGAAGCCGAACGCCTCACCGCCCTCGTCGAACGGGCGGCGCCGCTCTTCGCTCGCGAGGCGTGAACGTCGTGCTCGCACTCTACCGCGCCGCCCTGCGGCTTCTTCCGGGGGATCTCCGGCGCGACTTCGGCCCCGACATGGTGGCGCTCTTCGAGCGGCGGCTGGGCGAGTTCGAGGGCCGCCCGGCGGCGAAGGCACGCTTCGTCGTTCGGGCGCTGACGGACGTGGTGGTGAGCGCAGCCCGGGAGCGGGCGGGCGCACTGCCGGGACACCCCGCACGGTCCAGAAGGGAGGAAGGGATGGGTACGATGACGACCTGGGCACACGACCTTCGGAGCGCCGCGCGCTCGCTCATGCGGCGCCCGCTCTTCACGGCGACCGCGGGGGGCACCCTCGCGCTCGGCATGGCCGCCGTCGTCGCGATGTACAGCGTCGTCGACGGCGTGCTTCTGGAGCCGCTTCCCTACCCGGACGCCGACCGGCTCTCGGTCGTGTGGAAGGTCAACGAGCGTCAGGACAGCCGGAGCCGCAACGTCGATCACCCCGACGTGCGCGCCTGGAACGCCATCGATGGCCTTCACGTGGTCGCGTACTCGACCATGCGCCCCACGCTCTCGGGCTTCGGGCCCGCCCGGGTGATCGAGGGCGCCACGGTCACCGGCGGCATTCTGAGCGTCTTCGGCCTCGAGCCCGCGCTCGGTCGGGACCTCGCCGAGACCGACGACGTACCCGACGGGCCCACGGTCGCGCTCGTGAGCCACGCCTTCTGGCAGGACGAGCTCGGCGGCGACCCCGACGTGCTCGAGCGCGCGCTCACCCTGAACGGGGTGGCCTGGCAGATCGTGGGCGTCGCGCCGCAGGGCTTCGACTACCCGGGCGACGCGCAGATATGGCTCCCCCGTCGCCACCCGGCGGAGGGGTGCAGCCACGGCTGCAACGTCATGGCCGCGGTGGCCCGCCTTCCGGCGGGCGCCGACGCCCGCGAGGCCGTGTCCGCCCGCCTCGCGGCGATCGACGCCGACCTCGCGCGGGACTTCGCCGAGGCCCACGAAGACGTGGTCACCGAGCTCGAGCCGCTTCACGAGCATCTGGTGGCCGACGTGAAGGCCGCGCTCTGGATGCTCTTCGCCGCCGTGGGCATGGTGCTGCTGATCGCCTGCGCGAACGTGGCCAACCTGCTCCTGGTGCGGGCCTCGGAGCGGGCCGACGAGACCGCGATCCGCTGGACGCTGGGCGCCACGCGCGGCCGCCTGGTGCGCCAGTTCCTGAGCGAGGCGTTGCTGCTGAGCGCGGCGAGCGGCGTGCTGGCGACGGCGCTCGCGGCCTGGGCGCTCTCGCTCCTTCCGACGATCGCCCCCGTGGGGCTGCCGCGCCTCGACCAGGTCGCGGTCGACCTCTCGGCGGCGGCACTGAGCGGCGTACTGGTGCTCCTGGTCACCGGCGCGTTCGGGCTGCTGCCGGTGGCCGGCCGAGCGCTGGCGCCGGTTCGCTCGGGCGTTCGCACCGTCGGCCGTCGGCGCGCGGGTCGTTCGCGCGCGGCGCTGCTCGCCGCCGAGGTCGCGCTCTCCCTCACCCTGCTCCTCGGCGCCGGCCTCTTCGTGCGCTCGCTTCACGAGCTGCGCACGGTCGACCTCGGTTTCGATGCCGAGCACGTCGAACGCTTCCGCCTCGCGGTGCCGGCGGGCCGCTACGACACCGAGGCCGGCCTGCGACTCTTCGACGAGCTCGACCGGCGCCTCGCCGCGCTGCCCGGCGTCGAAGCCGCCGGACACGGCTTCGGCGCCCCGTTCGCCGCGGGCTCGATCAACACGGGGGTGGCGCTGGTCGACCGGGCGTCGGCGGGCGACGACCTCAGCGCGAACGTACGCCCGAGCAGCCCGGGCTACCGCGCGGCGCTCGGGCTGCGGCTGATCGAGGGCCGTTGGATCGAGGCCGCCGACCGCCGCGAGAGCCTGCCCGTCGCGGTGATCAACCGCGCGGCCGCCGAGCAGTTCTTCCCGGGCGAGAGCGCCCTCGGCCAGCGCATCGAGCTCTTCTTCTCCTGGGGATTCGACGACGAGCCCGCCCGCACCGTGGTCGGCGTCGTCGACGACATTCGCGCGGAGTCGCTGACCGAGCCGGACGAGCCCTCGGCCTACCTGCCGAACGCGCAGGTCGGTACCAACCTGGCGTTCTTCCACCTGCGCCTGCGGCCGGGCTCGCCGTCGGTGCTGTCGAGCGCGCGGGCGGTCGTACAGGAACTCGACCCCGACCTCGCGATCACCTCGGCCGAGACGGTGGCGTCGGCGGTCGAGCGCGCGAGCGCCGACACGCGCTTCTACCTCTGGCTGCTGTCGGGCTTCGCCGCCCTCGCGCTCGGCCTCGCGGCCGTGGGGCTCTACGGGGTCGTGGCGTACTCGGTCGGTCAGCGCCGACGCGAGATCGGGGTGCGCCGGGCGCTCGGGGCGGGCCGCGCCGACGTGCTCTCGCTCGTGGTCCGGCAGGGGCTCGGGCCGGCGCTGGTCGGCGTGGGCGTCGGGCTGCTCGTCTCGTGGGGTCTGGGCCGGCTGGTCGGCGCGCTCCTGTACGGCGTGACGCCGCAGGACCCCCTGGCCGCCGCCGCGGCGACCTCGGTCCTGCTGGTGGTGGTTCTGCTCGCCACCGCGCTGCCCGCCCGGCGGGCCGCGCGCGTCGCGCCCGTCGAGGCGCTGCGCTCCGACTGAGCGCGCCCGGCCGCGAAACCCGCTACGCGCCCGCGAGCCGGAGCAACTGGCCGCTCGCGATGAGCGCCTTGCGCCCCATCACGCCTCGCATCCACCAGTAGATGACCCCCCCGATCGTGACGAGCAGCTTGAGCCCGAACCCGAGGGGCGCCACCACGAGGAACGCGATGCTGGCCAGCAGTACCCAGAGCGGCCGGTGGATCTTGGCCAGGTAGTCGTCGTTGTAGTCGGTCTGGTTCAGGGTGTGGTTGTGGATCGCCACGTAGGGCCCGCCCTTCTTGCCCTTCTTCACCAACCAGACCGCCGTCAGCGTGTGCGTTTCTCGAACGGCGAGGTCCCAGTTCTGGAGGCGGATCGCGTGCTCGCCGCCATTCTCGTCCTGCACGTGGATCATGTCGTGCGTGGTCGTGCTCGACGTGATCGCGACCGGCGCCGTGTAGCCCGTGCCCTGGTAGCTGCTGCCGCCTCCCCCCCCGCCATGCACCTTGGTCTCGAGCTGCTTGTTGGCACCGACGACGGTGCCCCGCACGTAGTTGTGTTCGTAGGTCTTGCCGTTGATCACCAGGTGGGACATGAGGTCTCCTTGGCCGAGGGGCTCGTCGCCGAAGCGTTCTCCGTCCGGCAATGCGCGAGACGCACCCTCGGTCCGTCACCCACGCGATTCGGGCGGCCATGCACGAAGGGCCGGAGGCGGTCGCGCCCCCGGCCCTTCGAGTCTTCCGGCGGGCCCCCGAAGGGGCCGCACTCCGTCAGCGGAGCTGCACCGTCGTGCGCACCGTGCCGCCCTTCTGCGCCGAGTACTCGACGGTCATCGATCCCGAGCCCCGCACGAGGTACTCCACGATACGCGTGGTGCGGCCCGGGTGCCCGCTCCGGATCAGAATCCGGTCCAGCTCGGCCTGATCGATGCGGTCGAGCGGCGCGGGACGGTGCTCGTCCTCGACCCACCCGGCGGCGATGATGTCGACGTTGCCCTCGACCGAGAGAATGTCGGGGCGCACCACCTTGTTCTGCCGCGCCTTGACCGTGATGGTCGGAATCAGGCGCTCGTTCCGGATCGGCACCCGCACCCGGAAGACGTCACCCTCGACGCGCTCAACGGTGGGCTCGCCCATCGACATGAGCGGCATGACGTCGGCGTGGTACAGCGTGAACGCCATGTTCCGGTGGAAGAGCTCCATGCTCATGAAGCGCGGGTTCACGCGCCCCGAGAGCTTCTTCGACACGCCGCCCATCTCGACCTGCCCGTACTCCGGATGGTCGAAGGGCTCCCAGTCGACGTACTGGTCGCCGAACTCGAGAAAGTCGTTGAAGAAGAGCGAGCCGCGCTGGCCGCCGATCGGCGAGTCGTCGTCCTGCTGCTGATCGCGCAGGAGCGGCGACTGATAGTACTGGCCCCCGTTCCAGAGCTCGTTCGAGTACGAGATGATGCCGAGCCCGTCGTTGGTCCAGTCGATGGACCCGCCGTGCACGGTGTAGAGGCCCTGCCAGATGACCATGTAGTCGTACCAAGGCAGCATGCGCTCGCCGTTCTCGCCGATCTCGTCGTAGACGCGCACGTCGGCGGCGGGGTAGTCCCCGTACCAGGCCATGCCCGGAGGGCGCAGGATCATGCCCCCTGAGTTATGGAACGACTGGAACCCCGCAATGTTCGGGCGCGTCATCATGAAGTCGTTGATGGCGCGCGCCTCGGGCAACTGGAACGGGTAGTCCATCGACCCGCCCTGGATGTAGTCGGGCTGCCAGTCCGAGGCGTAGTTCCGGTTCGGGTCGTAGCCGCCGACCGGGTCTTCGTTCACGCGCCCGTCGCCGTCGTCGTCGATGCCCTCCTGCCCGAGCAGCACCCAGTCGCCCACGTCGTCGGGGTGCACGCGCACCATGATCCGGGGATCATCGGGGTGCACGCGATGCGTACCGGCGCCCGGCACGTACTTGCGAATCAGCTCGATCGTGCCGTTCCCGTTCAGGTCGTTCGGGCCGTCTTCGTCGAAGAGGCCGTCGCCGTCCGAGTCGACCGGAATGTGGCCCGTGCGGGCGCCCGATCCGGTCTCGTCCAGGAAGTAGTCACGCCCGTCCGGGTTCACGCTCGGCACGAGGTAGAACACGCGCTCGTCGACGATGCGCCGGATCTCGGGAATCTCGTCGTAGTTCTCCATCAGGTACCAGATGGTGTAGAGCACCACCTCGGCCCCCTGGATCTCGTTCCCGTGCACGTTGGCTTCGATGAACATCGCCGTCTTGTCGAGCTCGTCGCCCGTGTCGGGATTGTTGATCGTCATCATCCACATCTCGCGCCCGCCGTAGCTGTCGCCGAGCGACTGGAGCGAGAGGAAGTCGGGCCACGTCCGCTCCATGAGCTGGAGCCGCTCGCCGATCTCGTCGTGGTCGAGCCAGCGGTCCCAGGTGAGCGGCAGCGTGTGCTCGGGGTCCGAGCCACGGCGCTCCTGGCCCTCGAGCGGGGCCGCGGCCGCGGCGCCCAACGCCAGGGCGAGGGCCGCGACCGCCATACGGTTGCTTCTGCGCAGGATGGTCATGGTCATCACCTCAGCGTCACGGTTGCGGTGTCGGTTCCGCCCTTCTCGGCGCGCGCTCGAATCTCGATCGAACCGCCGCCGGGCGCTCGAATGACCCACGAATACGTCTCGCGCGAGCCGGAGCCGGCGAGCGTGTCGGTCATCGCGGTCTTCGGGTCACCCGTGATGATCTGCTCCGGGTCGACCTGAATCTGGACCATCGTCGGGTCTACGGCGTCGGCGACGATGCCGTGCCGGAGCGAGGTCGGGAAGTACCCCTGGTTCTCGACGGTCGCCTCGACCGTGTAGATACCACCGCCATGCGCGGTCACGTTGGTGTCCACGATGCGGACGCGAGGAAGCATTCCCCCGAGTCGGGCCAGGAAGCGCCCGTGCGACGCGCCGAGCTCGGCGATCTGCGCCGCAGGCGGGTTGGTCGTCGCGTGTGGACGGAATCCCCCGATCTCCACCTCGCCGAGCGTCGGATGATCGTACGCGGTCCACTCGACGAACGCGTCGACCCCGGCGCTGTCCAGCGCCGTCAGAAGCTGGGCGTCGGTCGAGCCGCTGCCGCCCTCACCGGGCAGCGCCCACCCGGGCGTCGAGAACGACGGCAGCCCGTAATGGAAATAGCCCACCTCGAAGAACGCACCTTCGGGCTCGCGGTGCACCGCCACCCGCTCGATGCCCGTGATCTCCTTGTAGGCCTTCGCGACCTCGGTGTAGTAGGGCTGATCGTCCCGGTGCACGGTGGTCGAGGGGCGACGCCCGGCGTTCGGGTCGTTGTCGTTGCCGAGCTGCGCTCCGCGAAGCTGGAGCCCGCCGCCCCCGCCGCCGAAGAAGAAGCCGAACCCGCCGCCCCCGCCCGCGCCGAACACGCCGGTTTCGAAGACGTCGTCGAACGACGTCTCGGCGAAGGCGAAGAGGTCGAGCGTGCGGGCGCCGGCGAGCTCGCCCTGCCCGTTGGGCGGCGTGACGAGGTTGTCGGTCTGCCCGAAGGTGACGATCGCGGCGACGTTGCGGTTCGCCACGATGAAGTCCATGAGGCCACGCGACTCTGGCTCGCTCACCATGTACTTGCCGGCGTCCTTTTCCCAGTAGGGGTACTGGTGCTGGAAGTTTCGGTTGAGATCGACGCCACCGGGGCCGTCTTCGTTGTAGAAGCCGTCGCCGTCGTCGTCGCGCCCCTCCCAGTACACGGCGTACGTGCCGGACTCGCCCGCTGCTGCGCTCGCGCGCTTCATGAGCCGCGGGTCGTCCGGATCGACCATGAACGCACCGGACGCATCGGGAACGCGCATGAGCGTGATCATGCCGTCGCCGTTCAGGTCGTCGGGGCCGTCTTCACCGTTGCGGCCGTCGTTGTCGTCGTCGTACTCGAAGCCGTTGCCCTTCCGGTCCCACCGCACCGAGGCGAACATCGCCTCGGCGCCGTCGGGGTTCAGGCGGGGCACCACGTAGACCACATTCTCGGCGAGCAGCCGCGTGACCTCGTCGTCGGAGCCGTCCTGTTCGAGCAGGTACCGCACCGCCTCGAGGGCGATCTCGCTGCCGATCACGTGGTCGCCCTCGAGGTTGCCCACCACGAGCAGCCCCGGGCGCGTCTCGACCGGCTCGCCGCCCGGTGCGGCGAGGGTGACCATCCAGATGTCCCGTCCGTCGCGCGACTCGGCGATGGATGAGAGGCGAGCCCGATCCGACCCGTCGACGAGCGCCCGCAGGTCGCGGGTCAGCGCGTCGAACGGTCGATAGTCCTGCCCGTGCCCCTCGGCCGGCGACAGCATCAACGCCGTCGCCACGACGAGCGCGAGGGGGGTGCGACGCTCCGGTCGCCTCCGCCTGTTCTGCACTGTGGTTCTCCTTGCACCTCGAGTGGTGGGGCCCGCGGGCCCCTGCGTCCGGTCCCTCCGGTCGCGGTCACTTCTTCGTGGACCCGCCGCGGTCGTTCCGTGTTGGCCGGGCCACCGGCTCGGACAGTATCGGCCCGCGCGGTCGAGGACAACGCGCGATGGGACGAAGCCCGTCATGCGGGGCCGAGACCCGGGCTCTCGCGGACGAGTGACCTCAGCGTTCCGACCGGCTCATCGGTCCTCGTGCGTAGATCGACCGGGACCTTCCTCCCTTCCAAGCGAATCCCCCGGCATGAGTCGACGCACGCCGCTCGCCCGCACGATGCGCGCCCTCAACACCGCCCTCGCCGTGTTGGTGGCGCCGCTGCTGATCGCGCTTCCCGAGGTCCTGGCCGCCCAGGCGGGCGAGACCGGGCGGCTCCGGGTCTTCCTCGACTGTCAGACCCGAAACTGCGACCAGAACGAGTTCCGCACCGAGATCGCGTTCGTCGACTGGGTGCGCGACCGCGAAGCCTCGGACGTGCACGTGATCATGACCAGTCAGAGCGCCGGGGCGGGCACGGAGTACGTCTACGACTTCGTCGGCATCGGTGGGCTTGCAGGCAACGATGTGCGCCTGACCTTCGTCGCGGCCGTGACGGCCACCCAGGGCGAGGTTCTCGACGGGCTCACGCGCACCCTCGCCGGAGGTCTCGCGGGATTCTCGGCGCTGGCCGGGTACGCGCCCCGGCTCGAAATCAGCGAGCGCGCCGTGCCGGCGGCGACCGAGACGATGCCGACCGAGGATCCGTGGAACGCCTGGGTCTTCACGGTGGGCGGTGACCTGCAGCTCCAGGGCGAGGAACGAGAGAAGGAGCACGAGTTCGGAGCGAGTGCGACGGCGGTCCGGACCACACCCGAATGGCGCATCGAGGTCGAGTTCGCCGGAGACTTCAGTCAGCGCACGGTCGAGTTGAACGACGGCCGCGAGTTCGTGCGGAAGCAGGACGAGTGGGAGTTCGAGACGCTCGTCGTGAAGAGCCTCGCCACCCACTGGAGCGCGGGGTTCGACGTGCAGGCCAACACCTCGACCCAGACCAACCGCAAGCTCGGCGCGCGCGCCGCCGCCGCCCTGGAGTGGTCGCTCTTTCCGTACGAGCAGGCCAACCGGCGGCAGTTCGTGCTGCACTACCAGATCGGCCTCACGCAGGTGCAGTACGAAGAGGAGACGATCTTCGAGAAGCTCGAAGAGACGTTGCCCGACCACCGGCTCGCGGCGGCCTACCAGACACGGCAGCCCTGGGGCGACGTCTCGTTCACCGCGAGCGGCACCACCTTTCTCGACGACTGGAACAAGTACGCGCTGGCGTTCCGCTCCGATCTGTCGGTCCGACTCTTCCGCGGGTTCGAGCTCACGGTCGAGGGGGGCTACGAGGTGATTCGGAACCAGGTGTACCTGCCGGCCGAAGACCTGACCGACGAGGAGATCCTCGTGCAGCAGCGGGCCCTGGCGACGGGCTACGAGTACGACCTCGAGATCGGGCTTCGCTACCGCTTCGGGTCGATCTTCAACAACGTCGTGAACAACCGCTTTCCCTGGAGCGTGCGCTTCTGAGCGAGCGGGGTTCGACGTCGTCAGACGTCGAAGTCGCCCTCCGAGAAGCGCTTCCGCCGTACGACCTTCCAGGCCCCGACGCCCAGTACGACCGCGACGACGACGGCGAGCGCCACGCCGGCGAGGCGCTCGACCCCCTCGGCCTCGCGTGCGATGCGAAGGGCGAGCCCCGCGCTGGCCACGGCGAACACCACCAGAAGCAACCCGAGCGGCTTCCAGATCAGGCAGCCGAGCGAACGGTCGGCCCGATCTCGTAACGACCTCGATGCATCGTCTGGAGGGGTCATGCCGTCAATGTACGCACCCCGCTCCCGATCGCTACCACATCGACGCACAGCAACTACGCCCTCGTACGTACCGATCGTGCACGCATGGTTCGGCATCGTTCCCCCGAGTTCCTCGTTCCCGGACCGGAGGCATCGATGCCACTCTCTCGTTCCACGACGGCCGGCGCCCGCATGCGCCTCTCCAGCGGTGTCCTGCGCGTCTTCTGGCCGGTCGCCGCGCTCGCCGGCGCCGCGTTCGGCTTCACACGGAGCGGCCCGGTCGTGGTCGCACGCACGACTCCCGCCGATGCGCCCGCCTTCGCGTGGCCGGCGGCGGACGGCGACGGGGGGAGGCACCACGCCGCGCTCGGGGCGATCACGGCGGCGAACGTGGGCAACCTCGAAGTCGCGTGGCGCTATCGCACGGGTGACGTAGCGCGGGGTGGTGACGGCGTTGCGGGCACGGCCTTCGAGGCGACGCCGGTGATGCTCGACGGCACGCTCTACGTGGTCACCCCGCGAAGCCGGGTGGTCGCGCTCGACGCCGAGACGGGGGAAGAGCGTTGGGTCTTCGACGCTGGGCTGGATCCGAGCGACCGCGACCACTCCATGACCACCTCTCGCGGTCTCTCGCTCTGGCGCGACGCCACGGCTCAGCCGGGTGAGGCGTGCGCGCTCCGGGTCTTCATGGCGAGCTTCGACGCCCGACTCTTCGCACTGGACGGTGCGACGGGGCGGCCCTGCGCCGGGTTCGGAGAACGGGGCGTGATCGACCTCGGTGAGGGCGTCGACGGCATCGAAGGGCAACGGGGGCACTACAAGCAGACCGCGCCTCCCGCCGTCGTGCACGACCTGGTCGTCGTCGGCTCGTCGATCTTCGACGGCCGCGACGTGGCCGCGCCCAGCGGCGTGGTGCGGGCCTTCGACGCGCGTTCAGGGGCGCTTCGCTGGAGCTGGGAGCCGCTGGTCGAGGTGGCTCCGTCCGACGGGCAGGGCGCAGACGCCCCGCGCACCGCGGGCGCCGCGAACACCTGGGCCACGATGACCGCCGACCCGGAGCGGGACCTGCTCTTCATTCCGACCGGCAGCCCGAGCCCGGACCACTACGGAGGTCTCAGGCCCGGCGACAACCGCTACGCCAACAGCCTGGTCGCGCTCCGCGCCTCGACGGGCGAGGTCGTCTGGCACTTCCAGGTGGTGCGCCATGACCTCTGGGACTACGACCTCGCCACCCCACCCGCGCTCGTGACACTCCGGCGGGGCGAGCGTGACGAGCCCGTCGTGGTCCAGGGCACCAAGATGGGCTTTCTTTACGTGCTGCACCGGGAGACCGGCGAGCCGCTCTTCCCGGTCGAGGAGCGGCCCGTACCGGCGAGCGACGTGCCCGGTGAGCACGCCTCGCCGACCCAGCCCGTGCCGGTGCTGCCGGCGCCTCTCGGTCGCCAGGCCCTCGCGCCCGCCGAGGCGTGGGGGCTCACGCCGATCGACCGGCGCTGGTGTGCACGTCGGCTCGCGTCGCTCCGGAACGAAGGCATCTTCACGCCGCCGAGCGTGCGTGGCAGCCTCGTGCTGCCCGGCTTCCTCGGCGGCATGGAGTGGGGGGGCGTCGCCGTCGACCCCCTCGAACGTGTGCTCGTCGTCAACCTCAACCACCTGGCCATGGTCGCCACGCTGATTCCTCGAGAGGAGCTCGCCGACGGCGGCGCCGAGGTGGGTGGCAAGGCGCTGGTCGCCGAGCAGGTGGGCGCGCCCTACGCGGTTCGGCGCGAGGCCCTGCTCTCACCGCTGGGGCTTCCCTGCACCCCCCCACCGTGGGGTACCCTGGCCGCCGTGGATCTCGACACCGGCGAGCTCCGCTGGGAGGTGCCCCTTGGAGGCGTCTCCGATATCGCCCGCCTGCCGACACCGTCGGCCTGGGGATCCCCCAACCTCGGCGGCCCGATGATCACCGGCGGCCTCGCCTTCATCGCAGCCGCCATGGACCGGCGCCTTCGCGCCTTCGACGTGGCCACGGGGGCGCTGGTCTGGAGCGCGAAGCTTCCGGCCTCGGCGCAGGCAACGCCGATGACGTACCGCCTGGGCGACGGCGGGCCCCAGTACGTGGTGATCGCCGCCGGCGGTCACGACGGCATGGGCTCGGCGCTGGGCGATTGGGTGATCGCGTACCGACTGCCGGAGCACCTGCCGGCATCCGGAGGCCTGCCATGAGCCCGCGCATGCTGGTCACCGGCGCCACGGGGCTGCTCGGCTCGCACGTGGTCGACGAGGCGCGGAACCGTGGCTGGACCGTGCGCGCGCTGGTGCGCGAGCCCGCCCGCGCGAACGGCCTGCGCACGCGCGACGTCGAGCTCACCGAGGGCGACCTGCTCTCGGCTGCGTCGCTCCGGCGGGCGGCCGAAGGGTGCGAGGCGGTGGTCCACGCGGCGGCGGTGATCGGCGCCGGCACGGACCTCGAGAGCTTCAGGGCTGGCAACGTGGCCGGTACCGAGAACGTGCTCGATGCTTCGGCCTGGGCGGGCGCGCGGCTCGTGCACGTGAGCAGCACCGCCGTGTTCGGCCAGGAGCGCTACCGGGAACGGCCGACCGACGAGGCGGTCGCGCTGCCCGAGTTGCCCGAGTGGGACGCCTACGGACGCACCAAGCAGGAGGCCGAGCGCGCGGTGCTTCGTGACGCGGAGGGCGGGCGCGTGTGGGCCGCGGTGGTCCGGCCGCCGCTCATGTACGGCCCGCGCGACCGGCAGTTCGTGCCGCGCGTGGCCCCGGCGCTTCGCTTCGGCGTGGCCCCGCTTCCCGCTGCGGGTTTGACGACGCTGCCGCTCGTGCACGCGCGCTCGGTGGCGCAGGGCATTCTGGCCGCGCTGGAACGCGCGCCGAAGAGCGGATCGGTCTATCACCTGACCGAAGACCGGCCAGTGACGGTCGCCGACCTGATCGAGGGCGCGGGCAGGGGCCTCGGCGTGCGCCTTCGCCGGGTGCCCATACCGAGGCCGCTGGCCGCCGCGGGCTTCGCCGGGCTCGCCGCCTTTCTCGTGCTCACCGGCCGCGCCGATGTCGCCCGCCGGGCAAGCGGTGCGTACCGCATGGTGACACGGCCGAATCCGTTTTCGTGCGAGCGCGCGCGCGCCGAGCTGGGCTGGCGGCCCGAGCTCGACCCCGTCGAAGCGTTGACCGACGCGTTTCGCTGGTGGCGCGAGCGACGCGCCCGGGGGCGATCATGAGCGCGGGCGTGTTGGCGGGCGTGGTCGCGCTCTGCCTGAGCGGAGCGTTCGTGCCCTGGGTGAGCGCCGAGCTCGTGGTCGGAGGGGCCGCGGCCGTCCTCGACCGCGCCTGGCTGCCGGTCCTGGTGCTCGCCGCGAGCGCGGCCCAGATGACGGGCAAGGCGGCGCTCTACGCGCTCGCACGGTGGGCGCCCGAGCGGCTGCCGGCGCGGGCGCGGAGCGCCATGGCTCGCGTGGGCGATCGCTTGGCAGGCCGTCGCGGAGGAACGGCCGCGGTGCTCGTCGCGAGCAGCGCGTTCGGCGCCCCGCCCTTCTACCTCACGACCCTCGCCTCCGGGCTGCTGGGCGTCTCCTTTCCGCTCTTCCTGGCGGCCGGCGCAGCAGGCACGCTCGCCCGCACGTCGACCGTGGCGTGGATCGGGCACGCGGCCGCGTCGCCGCTGGTCGGCTGGCTGGCACCCCAAGCGCTCACGGCCCAGGCGCCGACCGCGCCCGTCGAGCCGAAGTCCGTGGCGGCCGGGCTCCGGGTACCGCCACTCACCGGCCTGGCCGCGCGCTGCGGCGCTGGGGCTCCGGAGGTCGATGCCGTCGCGGTGAGGGTCGCCGAGGCGCTGGCCGCGCTGGCGGCGCACGGCGCCGACGCCCCACACCAGGCCGAGGCCCACCGGGCCCGGCTCGCGTCGGTGCTGGACTCGCTCGAGCACGCGATCGGGGTGGCCGCGGCCGGTACGACCGCCGCCGCCTACCAGGACGCGGTCGTCCTGGGCGGACGCGTCGAGACGCTCGCGGGCCGGGACCGCATCGGTGCGGCGGAGCGCCTGTACGTCGAGGCATCGGCCTTGCTGGAGCGCGATCCTGACCACGCCGGAGCGCACCACCTGCTCGGGCGGCTCCACGCCGCCGTCATGCGGACCGGGGGCACGACGCGCTTCCTGGCGAAACTCCTGCTGGGCGGCGACCTGCTTTCGAGCGCGTCGTGGAGGCGCGCGATCGACCACCTGAGCGCCGCCGAACGCGGCTCGCCCTGCTTTCCCGAGCACCACTTCGAGCTCGCACGGGCGCTGGTCGAGACGGGCAGGTACGACGAGGCACGGGCCGAGATCGACCACGTGCTGACGCTGACGGGCGGGGCGCCGGCCCACGCGGCCTCGGCGCTGCGTATGCGCTACCTGCGAGCCAGGGCGCTGGATCTGGCGGGCGCGGGCGGCTGAAGCGACCACGTGCGGTGCTGTCGAGTTGCGGT
>CBFGQV010000017.1:0-15946 GCA_965651045.1 uncultured bacterium | reverse complement strand
ACCCGGAAGTGAACCAGCAGGGCCAGCGCGCGTTCCTCACGCGCGACCTGCTCACCCAGCCACCGGTGCGCGCGTTCACGCTGCGCCTCAGCGCGTCGTTCTGAGCGGCACCCTTCACGAACGCCGCCCCGCACCTATCTTCATCGCCATGAGACGACTCGCGAGGTGGTGCCCGGCCCTGCCGGTCCTGTGGATCATGTGGGCGGCGCCCCTCGCCCCGCTCGCCGCCCAGGACCCCACCGACCCCGTGCCGGTCCGCCCGCCGGTTGCGGACTCGCTCACCCGGGAGGCCGCGGAGGCGGCGGCCGACTCGGTATCCGACACGGGGGTGAGCCCGGGGGGCGCGTTTCTCCGGGCCGTGCTCGTGCCCGGGTGGGGGCATGCCAGCATCGGATCGCACGGTCGGGGGGGCTTCTACGTCGCGGCCCAGGCCGGCACGGCGTATATGCTGGTCCGAAGCCGCTCGCGGCGTGCCGACGCCCAGCGCGTGGTGGACATGCGTGAGGAGCTGGTGCTGCAGAGGCTCGCGCTCGAAGGAGTCACCGACCCGGCCGAGGTCGCCGCCGCGCTCGAAGACGACGAAGACATCGTGCGCGCCCGCACGCTGCGCAACGCGCGCCAACAGCAGTTCGAGGACTGGACGGCGTTCGGCATCTTCCTCGTGCTGATCGGCGGCGTCGACGCCTTCGTGAGCGCCCACCTCCAGGAGTTTCCGGCGCCCGTCGAACTCCAGTACACGCCGCTGCCCGAAGGGCGCCTCGAACTCGGTCTCAGGGTTCCGATCGGCTGAGGGCGCTCGCCGCCCCGCCGCCCTTCCATTCGTGCAGCGCCGGCACCGTGCCGGGCTCGAGCACGGCGAAGCTCGTGTGGTAGACCCAGTCGCCCGCGTTCAGGTACCAGCGCCCCTCTCCGACCTCGCGGAGCACCGGAATGTGCGTGTGCCCGAGCACCACGAGGTCCAGGTCGGGCGACGCGTCGAGATGGTCCAGCGCCCAGCGTTCGAGCGCGGCCGCCCGCTCGCGGTCGTCGGTGGCGGGGCCGTCGACGCGGTGTTCCGTGGCCGACACACGCCCCGCGATCCGTGCGCCCAGGTCGGGGTGAAGCCACCGGAACGCCCATCGCGTGAACCGGCCGCGGAGTACGCCCTTGAGCAGGCGGTATCCGAGGTCGCCGGCGCCCAGGCCGTCGCCGTGCGCGAGGTAGGTGCGGTGTCCGGCGAGGTCCAGCACAACCGGCTCCCGGTGGAAGGTCAGGCCGATCTCGCCCTCGAGGAAATCCCCACCCCACCAGTCGTGGTTGCCGCCCATGAGCCGGACCGGCACGCCGGCATCGACCAGGCGGGCGAGCGCCCCGAGCACCCGCGTGTGCCCCCGGGGCACGGCGTGGCGGTACTCGAACCAGAAGTCGAAGAGGTCGCCGTTGATGACGATCTCGCCGGCGCGGGCACCGGCCCATTCGAGCCACGCCACGAAGGCGCGGGCCCGTTCGTCGGGCACCGCGCCGAGGTGGATGTCGCTCGCGAGGTAGACGCTGCTTGATGGCATGGCGCCGCAAGTTGACGCCGTCCTCCGCGGCCCACAACCCGCGCCGACGTTCCGCTCGTTCGGGACTTCGCCGCCGGCGGGGGGTTCTTTACTTTAGAGGTTCGAGATCGCGCTCGTACCGTTTCCGCAGCGCCGTGAGGTGACGCCCGTGAAAGCACTCGTTCTGGTCCGCCGTGCCGCGCCGACCGCACTCGCCCTGGCGGGCGCGGCGTGGGTGGCCGGCTGCGGGGGCAGGCAAGAGGTGATCGTGATCGGGCCGCCGGTCGACGCCGATCAGGTGGCGCTGCGGGCCGAGAGCGAAACGCGCCTGCGCGAGCCCTCGCGCATCGTCTTCGCGTGGTCCCTGAGCGAACAGGGCGTGCGCGCGTCCGGACGGGGCGTCGCCCGCGTCGAGCCGTCCTACAAGGCGCGCCTGGACCTGTTTCTCGAGAACGGCGAGACGGCCGCGCGTGCGGCGATGGTGAACGACGACCTGCGGGTGCCGCCCGGCGTGCCGTCGAACATTCTGCCGCCCGCCCACCTGCTCTGGGGCACGCTGGGGGTGTTCCGCCCGGGGCTCGGGACCGGGCTCACCGGCGGCGAGCGGGTCGAGGGCGAGGGCGTTCGACTGACGTACCGCCTGCCGGGGGGCGACGAGGTGCGCTACCTGCTCGACGCGTCCAGCCGCATTCGCCAGGTCGAGGTGCGCCGGGGCGGAACGCCGATCCAGCAGCTCACGCTCACGCGCGACGACCAGGGCTTTCCTTCGGAGGCTGTCTACCGCGATCTCGCGGCCTTCCGGGAGCTCCGGCTGACCCGCGAATCGGTCGAGCACGTCGAACCGTTCCCGCCCGACATCTGGATGCAGTGAGCGCGGCGAGCAGGAGATCCCCCGTGCCCCGCAGGGTGTTCGCGGTCCTTCTGTTGGCCGCGCTGCAGGGGTGCAACTACGGGTTCCAGGCCGGCGCGCGGCTCGACATCAACACCCTCGCCGTCGAGCCGTTCGAGAACGACACCGACCGCCTCGAGCTCACCCAGGAGGTCTACGACGTGCTGCTGCGCGAGCTTCCGCGACAGCTCGGCGTGCGCCAGGCGGGTGAAGAATCGGCCGACGCGGTGGTGCGGGGCACGATCACGTCGTACCGTGTCAACGCACCGAACTACCGGCCCGGTCAACAAGGCGAGCGACCTGAGGTTCTACAACGTGAGGTGGTCATCGCGGTGACGGTCCAGGTGATCGATCTTCGCGAGAACCTCATTCTCTGGGAGAGCCGTTCGCTGCAGTCTCAGGGGCAGTACCTCGAGGCCAGCCAGACCGAAGACCAGGGCCGGGCCCAGGCGATCGAACTGCTCGTACAGAAGATCGTCGACGGGGCGCAGTCCACCTGGTAGCCGACCACGTCATCATCAACGAACCGGGGGGCACGAGGGTGCCTCGCGCGCGGCATTCTGGGCCGCGGAAGGGAGAACTGGAACCTTGAAGCGTAGCAACGCCACCCGCAGCCTGCTGGGCCTGAGTTTCCCGGCGAAGATCGTACTCCTCGTGGCCATGGCCGCGCTCCTCTGGGGATCGGGCGAGAGCGGCCTCTTCCGGAGCGCCGAGGCGTCTCCGGCCGTCGCGACCGCGGCCGCGCAGGAGGCCGCCCAGCAGGAGGTCGGGGCCGCCGACGTCGCGGCGCAGGCCGACGCCGTGCAGGCCGACGAGCAGCACGACGCCGAAGAAGAGCATCACGGCCCGACTCCGGCCGACTTCTTCCTCGTCCTGATCGCGATTCTCATCTTCGCCAAGCTCTTTGGTGAGGCGGCCGAACGCATCGGGCAGCCCGCAGTGCTGGGTGAGCTCGTCGCCGGCCTGGTGCTCGGCGGCAGCGTGCTCGGCATCGTGCCCACGGACGGCGACATGGGTGCGATCATTCACCTGCTCGCCGAGGTGGGCGTGGCGATCCTGCTCTTCGAGATCGGTCTCGAGACCGACCTCAAGGAGATGTTCCGGGTGGGCGGATCGTCGGTCAGCGTGGCGCTGGTCGGGGTTGCGCTGCCGTTCGCGCTCGGCTTCGCCTACTGGTTCTTCGTCGACCCGAGCATCGGCGCGCACCCCCCGGGCATCACGCACGGCATCGTGTCGGTCTTCGTCGGGGCCACGCTCACGGCGACCTCGGTGGGCATCACGGCGCGCGTGCTCACCGACCTGAGGCTGATGCACCGGGCGGAGTCGCGCATCATCATCGGCGCGGCCGTGATCGACGACGTGCTCGGGCTCGTGATTCTGGCCGTGGTGAGCGGCCTCGCCGGGGGCGCCGCGCTCTCGTTCCTCGGCATCGGCCGCACCTTCGTCATCGCGGTCGGCTTCCTGATCGTCGCCGTGATCGTGGGCAACATGCTCGCTCCGAGGCTCTTCGGCCTGATCGACCGCATGCGGGTGCGGGGTGTGCTGCTCGTGAGCGCCTTCGCCTTCGCGCTGCTCTTCGCGGCGCTGGCCGCCAAGGCGGGCTCGGCGATGATCATCGGGGCGTTTGCCGCGGGCATCGTACTCAGCTCGACGAACCAGTTCGACCTGATCGTCGAGCGCATCGAGCCGGTCGCCGATGTCTTCACGCCGATCTTCTTCGTGTCGGTGGGGGCGGCGGTCAACGTGGGGCTGTTTCTTCCCTGGTCCGACGCGTTCAACAGCCAGGTGATTCTGGTCGGCACGGTCCTGGTGGTGGTGGCCTTCATCGGAAAGCTCGCCGCCGGCTACGTCGTCGGCTGGGGCAAGGAGAAGCTCAACCACGCCGCGATCGGCGTGGGCATGGTGCCACGGGGTGAGGTCGGGCTGATCTTCGCCGACATCGGTCGGCGCGCCGGCATTCTCTCCGACGAGACCTTCTCGGCCATTCTGATCATGGTGATCGTCACCACCTTCATCGCGCCGCCGCTGCTCAAGGTGTTCTTCAAGCCCGAGCCGGACGACGGGTCGGCAGGGGGGTCGGCTCCGCACGGTGGGGGGCACGTCGCGCACGGGCACGGGGGCGGCCATCGGTAACGGCGCGCGGCCTCTCGAGGCGCCGGCGTCGAAGGTGCTGGCCCGCGACGAACTGGTCGAGCGGTTCGGGCGCCCGCGCGCGGAGCGCGTGGTCTTCACGAACGGCTGCTTCGACCTCCTGCACCCCGGGCACGTCGCCTACCTCGACGAGGCCCGCCGCATGGGAGACCGGCTCGTCGTAGGCGTGAACACCGACGCCTCGGTGCGCCGTCTCAAGGGGCCGGCGCGGCCGCTGGTGCCCGAAGACGACCGCGCGCTCGTGCTCGCCGGGCTCGCGTCGGTCGACGCCGTCACGCTCTTCGACGAGGACACGCCGCGCGAGCTCGTGGCGGCGCTCCTGCCCGACGTGCTCGTGAAGGGCGGTGACTACGACCTGGACGCCATCGCGGGCCGAGACGTCGTCGAGGCCGCGGGCGGCGAGGTCTGCGTCATCGCGTTCCGTCCCGGCTACTCGACCACGTCGCTTCTCGAACGGATTCGCAGGAACGCATGAACGCACCGATCCACCGCGCCCCCGACACGCTTCGCACCCTGACCTTCGAGGCGGGTGCCGCGCCCTACGCCGAAGGCTCGTGCCTGATCTCGGCCGGCGGAACGCGCGTGCTCTGTGCCGCCAGCGTCGAAGAGGGACTCCCGCGCTGGCGCGAGAAGTCCGGGCACGGGTGGGTGACGGCCGAGTACGGCATGCTTCCGCGCTCGACGCACACGCGCACGTCGAGGGAGCGCGGTCAGGTCAAGGGGCGCACGCAGGAGATTCAGCGGCTCATCGGGCGCTCGCTCCGCTCGGTCACGGACCTGCCCGCGCTCGGCCCGCGCACGATCACGCTCGATTGCGACGTGCTGCAGGCAGACGGCGGAACCCGCACTGCGTCGATCACCGGCGCGTGCGTGGCGCTCCACCTCGCCTGCGACGGGCTCGTCGCCGAAGGACTCCTCGATCGGAACCCCGTGCGCGAACTCGTCGCGGCGGTGAGCGTGGGCATCGTCGACGGAGAGCCCCGGCTCGACCTCGACTACCCGATGGACCTCGCGGCTCAGGTCGACATGAACGTGGTGGCGACCGAGTCGGGCCGCCTGGTCGAGGTGCAGGGTACAGCCGAGGGCGACCCCTTCACGCGCGACGAACTCGACCGCCTCATGGACCTGGCCCTCGGCGGCATCGAGCGCCTACTCGCGGAGCAGCGGCGGGCCATCGCCGGAGCCCGGCCGGGCGGGTCGTGAAGCTGCTGGTCGCCACGCGGAGCGCGCACAAGCTCTCCGAGATCCGCCAGATCCTGGGCGAGGTACCGGGCCTCGAGGTCGTGGGGCTCGACGACGTGGGCCTCGCGCCGCACCCCGACGAAGACGCGCTCGAGCCCTTCGATACGTTCGAAGCGAACGCGCTCTCGAAGGCCGAGTACTTTCACGAACGGGCGGGGGGGGTTCCGGTCGTGGCCGACGACTCGGGGCTCGAGGTCGAGGCGCTCGAGGGCCGGCCCGGGGTGCGCTCGAAGCGCTTCGCGCCGGGAGACGCCGAGGGGCTCGAACGCGACCGCGCGAACAACGTCTTCCTGCTCGAGCGCCTCGAAGGCCAGCCCCTCGAGCGGCGGGGCGCGCGCTACGTCTGCGTCGTCGCCCTCGTGGAGAAGGGCAGGGCGCCGCTGGTGCTCCGCGGCGAGGCACCGGGGCGCATTCTCGACGCGCCCCGTGGCACCGGGGGATTCGGCTACGATCCGCTCTTTTTCGACCCTGCGCTCGGGCAGACCTTCGCGGAGATCCCCCCCGAAGCGAAGCACGCCCGAAGCCATCGCGGCGCCGCGTTCCGTGCGCTCGCCGATGCCCTTCGCGACCGGTGGGCGTCGTGACCGAGCCGCGGTTCCTGCCCGACGAGATCGGCCCCGACGAGGCCGGCACCCGGCTCCGCATCGTGTGGAAGGACGGGGCCGTCTCGCTCTTCGAGCCCCGCACGCTGCGGCTTCGGTGCCCCTGCGCGGGGTGCGTCGACGAGCACACCGGCCAGCGCATTCTGGTGCCCGAGCGGGTGCCCGCCGACGTGTACCCGACGGCGATCCACTACGTGGGGCGCTACGCGTTGCAGTTCGTGTGGAGCGACGGGCATTCGACCGGCATCTACCCCTACGAGTATCTGAGGCGGCTGGACGACGAGGGGTGACGCAGGTGGCGAGGCTGACACCCGCCGACGTTCTGGCCCGCGTGCGGGCGTTGCCACCGGTCGAATCCGGCTCCCCTTCCGACGTTCTCGTGCGGGAACAGCGCGACGCGCGATGATCGTACTGGACGCGCCGGCGGTCGTGGAGATGCTCCGTGGTACGGCGCGCGGGCGTGCCGTGGCCGAGTGGTTCGAGGCGGACGGGGGCGACGCGCACGCGCCGGGTCTGCTCGACTCCGAGGTCGCTCAGGCGCTGCGTCGGCTGGAGCAACAGGGGGCCATGGACCCTGCGCGGGGCGGGGCCTCGATCGAGTTGCTCCAGGACCTTCCGGTGGCGCGGCACAACGTACACCTGCTGCTGCCCCGCGTCTGGGACCTGCGCCACCACCTCACCGCCTACGACGCCTCGTACGTGGCTCTGGCCGAGGCGCTCGCCTGTCCACTGCTGACGCTCGACCGGCGACTCGCGACCGTGCAGGGGCTCGCGGCCGAGATCGTTCTACCCGCCGGATCCTGAACGCTCGAGTGCGTCGAGCGCATCTTCGAGGGCCGAGATGGCTTCCTCACGACGCCGGCCGCGTCGTCGTGTCCACCATGTGAATGCGGCGAAGCCCGCCGTCGTGGGTACGGCGGCGAGCGGCACCGCGAGGTCGAACGCCAGCGGTGCGACTACGGTGAGGGTACCGATCACGGTGCCGGCGATGCCTGTCGCCGTGGCGAGCCATTCGGCCTTCTTCGACATGGCGCCGCGCGCGGTACGGTGTTTGAGGCGGTCGGCGAGTTCACGCAGTCGCACGATGCGTTCGGTGCGGGCCGGGCCGTCCGTGTCTTCGGGGGGCGCAGCCAGCAGCCGGTCGGATCGGAGCACCGCGGCCACCAGTTCACCCTCGCGCGGCAGCAGGTACTTGAAGGGCCGCCTCAGCTCGCGACCGATCGCCCGAACGTAGGCCAGGATCCCGACGAGCAGCACCAGCCCGAACCAGGGCTCGCCGATCAGCACAACGATCGGCGCCGCGAGGCCGAGGGCGCCCGCGACGCGAAGAAGGTCGGCGCGAACTCGCTTGCCGGCCAACTTCCGTTCATGGTCGGTCGGGGCGGGCGCCCCAGAGGCCCCCGGGCCGGCGAGCAGAAGGTCGAGGTCGGTCGTGGAGGGGGTCGACATGGCACCTCGAGGGTGCACCGTCCGAGTGGTAAGACGCAAGAGGGCCGTGTCAGGAGAGAGGTTCGCGTGGTGCGGCCCCGCTTCAGCGTGTGGTGCGTGCTTCCCGCACGGCCGCCAGCATCGCGTCGAGCGCAGCACGATCCAGCCAGCGACCGGCCGCCACGACACCCCACGGAGCCCGTAGCGCGCGAAGGTCTTCGCGGGGATCCCCCTCGACGAGCATGAGGTCTGCGGCATGGCCTACCGCGACGCGGCCGGTCGGCACGTCGAAGGGCAGGACCTCGCCGGGCGTCGATGTCGCGGAGCGCAGCGCATCGAGTGGCTCGAGGCCCGCGCGCACGAGCGCGTCGAGCTCCTCGTGCAGGCTGAAGCCCGGCACCATGTAGGGGTTCGGCGTATCGGTTCCGGCCAGGATCGGGGTCCCGAACTCGGCGAGTCGGGCCACCAGCGTGCGTTGAGCACGCCGGTAGCGGGCGGGTCGACTCTCCGTGTCGCCGCCTCGGCCGCGGCCGGGAACGGAGAGCGAGCCCCACCACCCCAACGTGCCGGCGGTCATGAAGGCCAGTTCGTCGGCGTTCCGGCGTCGCTCCATCGCGACCGGGTCGGTCTCGGTCAGGACTTCCTGGACCGCCAGCGTTGGAGTGACCGGAACACGGGCGTCCGCGATGCGCCGGGCGGCGGCGACCAGCGGCCCGAGGTCGGCGCCATCGAAGCCGATCACGTCGTTCACGATCTTCTCGGCGTGCTCGAGTCCCTGCTCGGCCGCGAGCACGCCGTCGAGCCCCACCGCCTCGGGAATGTGGCCCGTGATCGGCAGGTTCGTCCTTCGCGCACGCTCGACCATGACCCCGTACTCGGCCGCACTCAGCGCATCGTAGATCTTCAGGTAGTCGTAGCCGGCCCCGATCGCCTCGTCGGCCGCGGTGCGCGCGTCGTCCACGCCATCGATCAGCCGGTAGCGTACGCCTTCGAATGGGATTCCGGTCAGAAGCTCGCTCGTCACGAGCAGCCGCGGGCCCGGCATGGCACCCGCGGCGATCGCGTCGCGCCAACGAAGGTGCCGCGCCGCGCCGTTCATCTCGCGCACGCCCGTGACGCCGTTGGCCAGGAAGAGCGAGAACGAGAGCGAGTCGGTGTGGGCATGCGCGTCGACCAGCCCGGGCAGGAGCACCCGGCCCTCGCCCCGGACCGTCCGGGTGTTGGGCGGTGCCTGGAAGTCCGCCGCGTCGCCCACCCAGGCGATTCGGCCACCCTCGACCAGGACCGCCTGCCCGGGGGTGAGCGTGCCGACGTCGAGGTCGAGCACCTGGACGTCGACCAGGGCGAGCGGCTCCACGGGCGGGGGGCCCTGGAGCAATCCGGCGGTGGCTACTGCGAGAAGACCCAACGTCATCGTCCCATCCTCCCTCGCGAGGGTATGATGCCTACATTGTGAGTATCAAAATGGGAGGGGGGATCTGGTGCGTCAATGCGCCTTCAGCTGCCTGGCTCGCGCCGAAGGAGCTCCCTCGAGCGCCTCGACCGTCCGACCTATGGACGGGCCCACCGGCTCTGCGTATCCTCATGCGCTCGGGGCGTGGCGCAGTCCGGTAGCGCGCCTGCTTTGGGAGCAGGGTGTTGTCTACTGAAAACCCCCGTAGGACGGGGGCTTTCGAGGGGTGCGGAAGTGGATGGGCACCATATTGGGCACCATCACTCGCCCGTGTCTGGCGGTGCGGTGAGGCTCGCGAGCATCCATCGGAGCTTTTCGATGGAGACGATCCTGCGACCCCTCCCGCGCATCACAGCACTCACGTCGGACGGGCTCACGCCGCGCGCCCGGCGGCGGCGTATCCAGGCGGAGGCCATCTCAGCCGCCGCCTTGCCGGTCAGCCCCCGGGTACGGATGGCATCCCGGACCGCGGCTTCGACCTCGTTGTAGTGAAGGGCCTCAGCCTCTTCGCGCGTCAGCTCCGGGGGGCGCTCGTGCGCGGGGGCGGCCGCCTGGGCCACCGCGCGGGCCGCCGCCTCGGCGCGGGCCAGCTGCCGCCCGACCGCCTCAAGGTCTTGCCCAAGCTCGCCGCCGGCGTCGATGCCGAGCTCCGCCAGCCGCGCCAGCAGCGCCCGCGCCTCGTCCGCCAGCTCCTCAGCGCGCTCGGCGGTGGTCGCGGGATGGCGTACGGAGTCCAGGGCCCTCGACCGGGCCCCCGCCACCTCGGCGAGCAGAAGCTCGTTCTCCGTGTCCGTGTAGATCGTCTCGCGCGTGCCACCGCCGACGGCCCAGCCCTGGGCCATGTCGCGCACGCGCGAGTCCGCGGTCTGCTCGCCGATGAGGGACTCGAACGCGCGTCGGAGTCCGTGCCAGCCGCGCTTGTAGACGTGCTCGACGCCGGCGGCCCGCTCGAGGTCGAGGAACAGGCGGTAGAGGGCGGTGCGGTCCATCGGCTGGTCGGCATAGGCGACCTGGCATGCACCCCCGAGGGTGCGCCCCGCGGGCGCGATGTAGTAGTCCTCGATGCGCTTGGCCTGGTACGCCTCCTCGAGCTCCCGGAGGTGGCCGTCCTGCCATGCGTGGCGGAGGGCCCTCTGCGCACGGGGCGGCAGGTCGATCCGGACGGTACGCTCCCGCTTGGCGTCCATGAACTGGACGCGGAGGCCGAGCGGGCCGCCTTCGACGATGCCCGACCGCGTGAGGTGGTTGGCTAACTGGCCGACGCGGTATCCGATGCCGAGCTCGATGGCGAGTCGGAGCCGCGGGTCCGCCTGGGGTAGGGCCGCAATGATGCGGGCGGTCTCCTCGGACGAGTACGGAGGTCGGTCGGGATCGAAGGGGTCCTCGCCGGTCGTCTTGGTCCAGTCGCTCCGGAGCTTCGCTCGCCACCCTTTGGGCAGTATCCCGTCGGTCACGCCGATGAGCTCGTCGGTCCGCGCGTGGGTCAGCGCGGCCTGGAGCGTCCCCACGACCTGCTCCGCCCAGCGCCCGCCGCTACCCGAGTCATTGTGCTCTTCGGAAATGGCCCGCCAGATGCGGCGCGCGTGTGCGAGCCGGATGGCCGCCGGCTCGATGTCCAGGCCGATGACCTCGCGGATGATGTTGACGTGCGTGCGCCGGTCGCGGTCGATGGGGAAGGTGCCGACGGATTCCTCGCGCCAGCGCGCGTCCATGGCCGGCCCCGTCTTCGGGTCGACGAAATAGCGCAGCACGGCCTCGAGCGTGCGCAGCCTGCCCCCCTCCGGCTCGCCGTCCGGCCCGACGGCGGGATGCAGCCACGCCTCGTACTCCGCCCTGCCGGCCTCGATGGCGCGGTCGATCGCCTTCCGGCGGAGCCGGCCGCGGTTGTCCCGGATGGGCTCAGGCGGGCTGAATCCCGACGTGGGCCGACTCGCGCAGCCGCGCGCATCCCTCTCGTCGGAGGTGGCCTGCCAGCGCACCCGCAGGGAGCCCGGGCGGTCGGCCCGCTCGTGTACGTAGAGCGACCGCCCGTCGGAGCCGTACACCGTGACCGACCACGGAAAGTCGAAGCGGTTCCCGTCCTCCCCCCCGGCTGTGGCCTCACGGTAGGCTTCGAGGATCTTGTCCGCGAGGTCCGCGTTCATGCCGCCCCCCTGCGGGCCGCGTACGCGTGGCAGGAGCGCACGTCGAAGGTCCAGGGCCCGCGGTCCACCCTCTGATGTGCCTCGATTGCGCCGGACCGGGCAAGGTTGCGGGCCTGGCGCTCGGAGACGCCCAGAATGAACGCCGCCTCCTCCGAGTCACACATCGGGGTCTCGGTCCGAGCTCTATTGATAGCTGTTTCGACCAACTTGAGCGTACGCGCGCGCTCGAGGAAGATGGCGCTGCCGGGGGCGAACTCGCTGGCCTCGTCGCGGAGGGCGCGGAGTTCGTCCAGCGCCTTCCGGATGGGTCCGGCGGTCAGCATCTCCGTATCTCTCAGGTCCTCCATGGTCCTTCCTATTCCGAGGTGATTTCGGACAGGGTATTGGATGGAACTAGCTCGCCGGAATCCCGATTCAGGTCCCCGACGCACCCGAGAGTCGGAAAGTGCATCAGGGGGGATCTGCACGAGCGAAATCCCATCTTCGTGGCCATACTCGATGCCCGGAAATCCAATCCGATGCCGAGAAGCCCGTCCTGCCTGGCACGGATGCTTGAGCCGCCGTGCCGTTAAGACACTGGTCGGCACCAGGGAAGGCCGAGTTAAGGGGGTGACGGGCGGATAGGGGCACCCCCAAGGCCGATGCCAAGGCAGCCGGCCCGTCCCTAACCGGGGCAGGGCCGGTCGATGCGGGCACCGACTGCAGCCGGCGCAGTCCGCGTGAGCATTTGGGAACAGGTGCTCGGTGCTGTCCCTGTGCTCACAGGTGAAGGGAACTGCTTTGGACCTTGCCCGAGGACCCGGCGGAACTTCCGACGCGGCCGACATGCAAGTGCTGATGGATGGCCGGGGCTGGTGCCAACCCCCTTCCCGACGCCACGACCGCAAAGCTTGCACTCCCCCCAATACAGCTCTAAGCTGTGATAGCCATGACTAGCTTACGGAGAGGCCAGGAGGGGGCGCGCATGATTGTGCCATTAATGCTCTTGAGCGACGAGGGAACTTGGCTCGAGTCGGAGATCCGGGCGCTGACGAGCGAGCGCATCAGATGGCAGGTGCTCGAGGCTGGCCTGCGAACGATTCCCGTCGATGGAGTGCTGGCGATCGTGGTCGAGTCGGGCCGCCACCCGCGGCTCAATAAGCTGCTCCGTGCGGCTCTTGCCCGTCTCGGAGACGACCGCTGCGCCTTACTGTTCTGGGCCGACGGCCGAACGCCCGACCTACGCGGGCTGCGCGGCTGGATGCCGAAGGCGGTGATCTATCTGCCGGACGAGGTGGAGCGGTTGCTCGCCTGGGCCCAGGGAACGCGTATCCCGATGGTGCTGGACGATCTGACCGAGCATCTTCGGCCAGACCTGCCAGCCGCACTTCGTCTGGCCTTGTGGCTCGCTCTTGGTCGGAGCGGTGATCCTTCGGGTGAGCCGCCGCCACGCACGGTGGCTGAACTCGCGCGGGCCAGCAAGGTCGACCGAGCCAACCTGCACCGCCGTGCAGAGGTATACGGAGTGGACCTAGGCGGGCTTCTCCAGTACAAAGGGGCCCGATGGGTGCTCGCCAGGTACCGTGCCCCTGAAGACGTGGCCGCGGTGCTCCGTGCGATGGGGTGGGCCGATGAGCGCCCGCTTCGCCGCCTGCTATCGGCGACCGTTGGTCACACACTGGGGCGGGCCTGTGGCATAGATCCAGACAGGATGGTTCGACCAATCCTAAATGCCTTGGGGGAGGCTGCCAAGGTATCCCAAACTGGTCAGGCAGATTGTTGACGTGAACGACAGCATCAGATCTGGCCACAAAGCAACAGTTCTGGCCTTGAAGGTGGCCCTGTGTGTGCTGCATACTCCAGCCAGCAGAGCAGGAGCATTCGCTTGTACCTCCACATTATCAGGAGGAACGCCGTGTCAGACACACACGCGGGCCAATCGCGGTCAGAGGTAGCTCGAGCGCCCGTCATCGTGCTGATCTGTGCGACCCTCGCGATGTTCGTAGCCAACGTGGCTCTATTACGCCATACTGGGCGTCTTGAGGCAGCCCTCGGTGAGCGCGTTCGGTCGATGGTGTTGGCGGAAGGCTCCGCCGTTCCGCCGTTGAACGGCGTCACGATCACCGGTGAGCCTACGAGGATAGCCTACGGGTCGTCGTCAGAACGCGAGACGCTTCTGTTCGTCCTGTCGCACTTGTGTTCTGTGTGTGAGGCAAACTGGCCCTACTGGCAGGCTATCGCAGAGCAAGTTGACCCAGCGCGGTATCGGATCGTTTACGCAAACATTTCTCCTGGCCTGACTCACGATTTCATCGCATCGCACTACTTCCATCCAGATGGCGTGATTGTCGCGGAGGTAGATGCGCAAAGCATGGTAGACTACAGTATGAGCCTGACTCCACAGGTCATGCTGATCGACTCGTCCGGTACTCTAACAGACGTATGGCTAGGCATGACAAGGGAAGAGTGGATGGGTGACATGGAAACACGTCTGTCTGTCGATCTTGGGTCTACGATGGCCCAGCTCCAGTGATGCGTTCTGCGGACCGCCCGCGGCTCTTGCATCACACCAACAGCGGAGGTGAACGATGAACGTTGGAATCATCAGGGTGCGAACGGTGTCGACGATCGCGACTGTGGTTGGGACCGCGCTATTGCTCGCGTGGACGGCGTTGACGCTCTCGGCCACGAACCCGTCTTGCGTGGACTACCTCTGCTCTGACGACAAGCAATGTAAGTCGCGCGACTGTGACGTGTGCCACACGGACAAGCGTTGCGGTCTCATCATTCCCGACTGACTAAGGAGCTGACGATGGTGGCGAATGGCATCCAGAGGCTCACCAGGGCACTCGTGCTTGCGGTGATATGCTGCGGCGCAGTGCTTCTCTTGGCGCTGACAGTGCGTGGGGTGGGCGCGGTCCAACCTCGGTGTATGGATTATGTCTGCACTGAAGGGACGGGCGACAAGTGCAGTAGTGTCGGGTGTGACTTCTGTGTTGGCACTTCGAACCGATGTGGGGAGGTGCAGGGGACATGACGAGGATCGCGAGGGTCGGTTCGGTGGCCGATGTGGTCAGGGTCTTCCTGGTCGGCATCGTGGCCGCGGCTGCGTGGCTCGCGTCAGTGCAGAGCGTGGCGGCGGTAAGTGGCGGGTGCGCTGATAAGCACTGTGCGCGTGATTACCAGTGCCATGAGTACGACTGCGACGTATGTTCGATGATCGACTACCGCTGCGGCATCATCGCCACCGAGTGAGCGGCTTGCGAGCGGGGTCCTGTCAGGCAAAGGAAGACCGTTATCTTCGTGCCCGTACCACGGTGGCTTGTCGACCTCAACGGTGCCTTGCGGTCGTCGTGACGCTCGCCAGCCTTGCATGTGCAGATGCCGGTCATGACGCGCCCAGGCTTCAAGGCGCACCGGAGACGGATCCATCCACACCAGCCAGCTCCATGGAATGGGTCGTAGAAGAGGAGTTGCGTGTCGTCGGTGGAGTCGAGGGGGCTGACTTCGGCACCGTTGCAGATCTGAGCAGCGACGCGGAAGGCCGCATGTACGTGATGGACGCGGACCGCCAGCAAGTACACGTGCTCTCCGACGAGGGCGACCTCGTGCGTTCGTTCGGGAGCGAGGGGCAGGGGCCAGGCGAGTTCAGGGCGGCCCGCCAGATCGCGATAGGAGAGGAGGGCGCCGTGTGGGTGTTCGACGACGGGAACGGCCGCTACAGCGAGTTCGACCGCGACGGAGTGTTCGTTCGGAGCCTCACCCGGCCGATCCGAGGCATGGCGAGTGGCGTACCTTACGAAGCGGATGGCGGGTCGCTCCTTGATTGGATTCCTGAGGTGCCCCGGAATGGGTACGGGGGTGACATCCAGCTTCGCCCGGTGCGAGTGAGCACCGACGGCTCGGGACGGATCGACACGCTGCCGGCGATACGCTTTCAGCAGGAAGCCGTCGCCGGCGGACGAATGCCGCGCCTGTTCTTCGCCCGTACCGTCGTGGCCACGGTCGATGGCAGCGGGCACATCTGGTTCGCCGACTCCCACGGGGCGCAGGTGCTCGTCCGGACGCCATCTGGCGACACGACGGCCTCCGTGGCGTTGCCACTCGATCCTGTGCCCGTCGACGACGCGGACCGCGACATGGTGCGCAACTATTCGCTGCGGCCGGCGATCCTCGCACCGCAGCTCGAGGAGCTCGCCGACACGAAGGCGCGCATCCTACTGGTGGAGGGCGACGGGGCGGGCCGCGTGTTCGTCTGGGTTTATCAGGGGCGGACGGACCGCGCGCTGCTGGACGTGGTGTCGGAAGAGGGCGCGTACCTCGGTCGGATCGAGCTTCCGGTACCGACCCGGCCCGACGCACGGGGGCTCGCACGGCCGACGCTCCATGCTTCGGAAGGCCGTCTCTACGTCGCGTACGAAGACGAAGTGGGCCGTCCGGTGCTGGTGCGGTTCCGGATTGAGCCGGCGTAGCCCGCGGGTCGCCACGAGTCGATGGGGCCTGAAGGAAGCGCGCCCCACACCCCCTCCTTAGGG
>CBFGQV010000016.1:0-16012 GCA_965651045.1 uncultured bacterium | reverse complement strand
GCGAACCGCCACCGCGTCGTGTAGTCGGGCGAGAGCGGCTCGTCGGTGAGCATCGCGCGCACCATCTCGACCGGCATGCGGCCGCCCTGCATGACCGTGTCGTGGAATTCGCGCGCGCTCATCTGGCCGGACTCGACCAGCTCGCGGTGGAGCGCCCTGAACTGCATGCCGCCGATCATGTAGGCGACCTGGTAGAGCGGCGAGTACTGGCCCGCGAACGAGCGCCGGACCTCGGCCTCTGCGTTGGCGCGCTCGTGCCCCACGCGATCGACCAGGAAGTCCACCGCTTCCTGCGGCGTCATGCGTTCGAGGTGGAACGACAGGCTGAAGATGATCCGGGCGGCCCGGTGCATGCGCCAGAAGAGCATGCCGATGCGGTCTTCGGGCCCCCTGGGAAAGTCGTTCTCCCAGAGAATCATCTCCCAGTAGAGCGCCCAGCCTTCGCCCCAGAAGGGCGTCGAGAAGGTGCCCCGATGGTCGTTGAACCGGCTCGCCATGTAGCCCTGGAGATGGTGACCCGGAATGAGCTCGTGATGCACCGTCGCGCGGTTGAAGTGGGGATTGTTGCCCCGCATGCTCATCAGCTTGTCGTCGTGCGCCATCTCGTCGGTCGGGTACGAGATCTGAATGACCTCGCCGCCGAGGAAGAAGGGCGCGATGAGCTGCCGCTCGGGCGACATCATCTCCATACGCCAGATCTCGCTCGCCATGGGCGGAATCGTGATCCAGTCGCGGGCTTCGATGAACTCGATCGACTGCCGCTCGAGCTCGCGCACGACCCCTGGCTTCTCGCCCGGGTCGACGGCGAGGTTCTTGACCGCCTCCTGCGCGGCCCGCCAGTCGTCGCCGTAGCCCATCTCGCGCGAGGCCTCGAGGAGCGCCTCTTCCATCCAGGCGAATTCGGCCTCGGCGATGGCGATGAGCTCTTCGGCGGTGTAGGGGATCATCTCGTGGGCCAGGTGCGCGCGGAGCCCCTCTTCGCCGATGGGGTCGCCGATGACCGGGCCGTCGGCGGCGTCGCCCACATATCGCGTGCGGATCGCCTGCGCGTGGGCCTCGAGCGCCTGATCCAGCCGCTCCCAGGGTTCCGGCACCCACCAGGCGAAGAGCGGGTCGTAGCCGTCGTGATACTCGAACCACCCGCGCAGCACGCGGCGAAGCTGGCCCAGGTACGACGCGGTGCGCTCGGCCGCGACGCCCCGAATGCCCTCCAGCGCGCCTTCACCTTCGCCGGACCGCAGCGTCCGGGTCAGCGCCTCGACCTGGTCGGCGACCCGGTCGAGCGTGGTCGCCGCCTCTCGCGGGTCGGCCTGCTCCCGGTCGCGCCGCGCTTCCTGCAGCGCCGCCAGCTCGGGAGCGAAGGGCACCAGCGGCTCCATCTCGCGCCACGCGATCGCTTCCTGATCGAGCATCTCGAGCTCGAACTCGAGCCGTGTGCGGAGCAGCACGTAGTCGATCTGCCCCTCGCGGTTGAGCGACTGGAAGTCGAGCTCGGCGAGGCGATCCATCCACCCCTCGTAGAACGCGCGGAAGCGGTCGCGCCGCGTGGTGGAGAAGGGCACGTCGTAGCGCCGGAAGAGCGCCGAGCGGTCGGCGTCGTAGCGCTCGACGGCGACGCGCAGGTCGCTCTGCGAGCGGTCGAAGTCCACGAGCTGGTCGAGCGCCGGGACCGGGGCCGCCCAACCGGGCACCCCGTCCTGGGCGGCGAGCGGCGCCGACGCGAGCGCGACCGCGGTCAGAAGGGCGGCGAGCACGCCCGTGGCGCGGGCGAGGTCGGAACGACGCATGCCGGTACTCCGTTGAGGGGTCCGAACGTGGAGAAGGTCACCGGCGGGCACGGTAACGAGTCGACGTGGACTCGCACCAGTGCGGGTGAAGGGGTGGAATCAGGCCAGGGGCAGGGTGATCCGCACGCGGGTCCCTCCCTCCGGCGGGCACTCGAGGGTGGCGTCGCCCCCCTGCGCCCGGGCCAGCTCCTGGACGATCGAAAGCCCGAGCCCGGAGCCGCCGTCGGCCGCGTCCGGTCGGGTGCGCGACGGATCACCGCGGAAGAGCCGGTCGAAGGCCCGGGCGGCGACCGCGGGGTCCATGCCCGGCCCGTCGTCCGCGACCTCGACCGTGGCCGAATGTGGGCCGCGTACGGCGCGCAGCGTGACCCGCACGCCGTCGCCGCCGTGGACGAGCGCGTTGTCGACGAGGTTGCGGAGCATCTGGCTGAGCCGGACCGGGTCGGCGCGCACGACGAGGCCGTCGGCCACCTCCACGTCGACCTGCGCGGGTTGGAGTCGGCGCGCTCTCACGAACCCCCGCACCACGGCCGCGACGGCGTCGGCGAGCGCGACGGGTTCCGGCCGCAACTCCAGTGCGTCGGCGTCGGCCCGGGCGAGCTCGGCCAGGTCGCCCACGAGGCGCTCGAGGACCCGGACCTCGCCGCCGAGCGCTTCGAGCGCGGCGCGGTCGATCGGGCGAAGGCCGTCCTGGAGCGCCTCGACCTGCCCGCGCAGGCTGGTCAGCGGCGTCCGAAGCTCGTGCGCCACGTCACGCACCATGCGCTGGCGCGCCGCCTGCGCGCGCTCGAGCGCCTCGGCCATCTGGTCGAAGGCGTGCGCGACCTGGTCGAGCTCGCGAGTGCCGAGGGCACCCACGCGGGCCTCGAGATCTCCGCGCCCGAGCTGCGTGGCCGCTTCGGAGAGTCGGCCGAGTGGGGCGAGCACCCGGCCGGTCAGGACGAGCGCGAGCCCCACGCCGAGCGCGGCGACCACGGCGCCCGCGCCGAGCAGCCGTCGGCGGAGACCGCTCGTGAAGCCGGCCTCGTCGGTCGGTCCGGTCACCTCGAGCGCGGCGTCGTCACCCGCCAGGGGGAACACGAAGGCCAGCGTGTCGCCCTCGACCAGCACGGGTGTGCCTCCGGCGACGCGGAGCTCCTCGCGGGCGCCGCCCGATTGGCGAACCAGCGTGAAGCCGTCGGGTCTCGGCGTGACGCCCGCCCGGTGCCACGCCGTGTCGGTCGCGTGGACGACGGTGCCCCCGGGAGCGATGGCCAGAATCACCCCGCCGAGACCCAGAGCGTCGCGCAGCGTGGCCTCTACGGCCGTCCAACCCCCGCGACCGAACGCGGCGGACAGGTCGGGCGCGTCGGCCGACGGATGGACGACGCGCGACGATACCGTGGCCCTGAACTCGAGCCGGGCCGCCCGCTGACTCGCGATGCCCAGCGCCAGGACCGCAGCCGTCACGAGGACGCCGACGAGGAGCGCGACCCTGGCCCGAAGGCTCGTCACGGGTCGGCCGTCGTGCGGTCGAGCGCGTACCCGCGACCGAACACGGTCCGGATCGGCGTGCCGGCGCGTCGACGGGGATCGAGCTTTCGGCGCAGGTTCTTGACGTGCGCGTCCACGACGCGCGGGTCCACGTCGGGTCCGCCGGCCACGGCTCGGTCGAGAAGCTCGTCGCGGCTGAACACCCGTCCCGGGGCGCGCGCGAGAACCTCCAGCAGCCGGAACTCGGTCGGGCTCAGGTCGAGCCGCCGCGAGCCCGACCACGCCTCGCCACGTTCGGGGTCGAGGGTGATCGCGCCCACGCGGAGCGGCCGCGACGGACCCTCGCCCGGCGGGGCCCGCCGCAGCAGCGCGCGCACCCGAGCTACGATCTCACGAGGGCTGAAGGGCTTGACCACGTAGTCGTCCGCGCCGAACGCGAACCCTTCGAGCCGGTCGCGTTCCTCGGCGAGCGCGCTCAGCACCATCACCGGCGCGTCGGAACGACGACGCACCTCGCGGCAGATCTCGTCGCCGTCGACTCCGGGCAGCATGCGGTCGAGGATCAGCAGGTCGAACGCGCCCTGCCGGGCGCGCTCGAGGGCGCGAGCGCCGTCGCGCACGACCTCGACGCGATGTCCTTCGTGGCGCAGATAGAGCGCGACGGTGTCTGCCGTGCCGGGGTCGTCTTCGACCAGAAGGATCGTAGCCGAGGTGCCGTCGCTCACGAGCCGGGCAGTGCAGGGAGCGCGTACCGTTCGAGGGTCAGCAGGTCGAAGGCGCCGACCTCGACCGCGTAGAGGCCCAGCGCTCCGAATCCGACCAGGCGCCGGCCACCCGGAAACCGTACGGCGGCGAGGTGGCCGCCCTGGGAGTCGAAGACATCGTAGAGCGCCCTGGTCCCGGCCGGCTGGGAGCGCTGAACCCACACCCGGCCCAGACCGTCGACCCGCGCGCTCCCCGCGACGAAGGGAGGCTTGGCCTCGGGCCATGGAAGCGCGCTCAGATCGCCGGGCTGCTGGCCGCTCCGTCGCGCCATCGAAACCGAGACCTGCCCGTTCTCGACCGAGACCGCGACGCCGAGGCCGCCGTTCCGCTGCTGCTCGGCCGCCCACTCTTCGCGCTCGGCCCGGCCGATCGGCACGCGCGGCACGTCGAGCGACCGACCGCGCGTCAGGCTCCCGCCGCGGTACCAATCGACCCGGTAGTCTCCCGACCGCACGACCGCCACCGCACCGTCGTCGGCGACCGCCCACCCGTCGGCGGCGGCCAGGGGCACGGGCGTGATGCGTACCTGCTGGTTGTCGGCGGTGCCCGACGAGGCCGTGCTCATGGCCGGCGCGCGAACCCGAGCGAGCGTGTCGATGCGCTCGGTGGCCGGATCGAGGCGGAGCACGGGGATCGAGTCGAGCAGGACGCCGCCCGGACCCTGTCGCGCACCCTCGAAATAGATGCGGCCCTGCGCGTCGATGCCCCGGGGCACGAGCATCGAGAGCGTGCCGCGACCCGGCTCGAAGGGCGAGAGCATGAGCGGCCGCGTGCGCCCGAACGAGCCGTCGGGCCCGAGCACGGTGAGCCGCGCGTTGCCGAGGTCGACCAGCAGGGTGCTGTCGCCCGGTAGCGGCCACACCGCGTCGGGCTGTCGGTACTCGGCCGGGCCTTCGCCCTCGCGACCGAGTACGCTCGCCGACCGGAGGTCCGGCGACAGGCGGACCAGGGTCTGGCCGAGCGGGTCCGCGACGAGGACGCTGCCGTCTTCGAGTTCACGGACCGTCGACACGAAGGCGAAGGTCTCGGCGTGGCTCGCGATCGGCGGGCCGAGTTCCGCCGGCGTACGCTCCTGCGCCAGGGCGCCCGGCGCCGCCCCGCCCGCGAATCCCCACGCCAGCGCCAGCATGGCGCCCCACCGTCGAGCCTGCATCGTCATCGCTCCTCCGTCGGTGAATGCCGATTGCTTCGACGAGCGAAGATCGCGCGCAGTCGTGAAGGAATTGCGAAGGCCCGATGGGTGCCTCGGCGTCAGGGCCGGTCGGTCTCGATCCCCTCGTCCATGAGCCAGTAGCTGAACCAGTCGCGCAGACGGCCGAGGCGGTCGACCAGGAGCCAGGGCTCGCCGGTGCGGCTCAGGTCGTGGGTCGAGCGCGGGTAGCGCATGAACTCGACCGGCACGCCCTGCTTCTCGAGCGCGGTGAACCACTGCTCGGCGTCGGTCATCGGCGTGCGGTGGTCTTCTTCCGACTGGACGATGAGGGTCGGTGTGGTCACCTGATCGACGAACTTGATCGGCGAGAGGTCCCAGTAGAGGTCGGGGTTCTCCCAGGGCTTGCCGTAGAACTCGAACTCCGTGAGGCCCTGCGCGTCGCTGGTGCCGTACCAGGAGAACCAGTTGCTGATCATGCGATCGGTCTGGGCGGCCTTGAACCGGTCGGTCTTCGTGGTGATCCAGGCGGTCATGAAGCCCCCGTAGCTGCCGCCGGTCACGCCGAGGCGGTCCGGATCGACGTCGGGACGCTCGGCGACGATGTCGACCGCCCGCATGATGTCTTCGTAGTCTTCGAGTCCCCACCGACCGCGCGTGGAGTAGGTGAAATCGGCGCCGTAGCCGCTCGAGCCGCGCGGGTTCGTGTAGAGCACGAACATGCCCGCGCCGGTGATGTTGTGGAACTCGTCGAACCAGCCCTCGCCGTAGGCCGAGTGGGGGCCGCCGTGAATGTAGAGCACCAGCGGGTAGCGCTCGCCCTCGCGGTAGCCGTGCGGGTACTGAAGCCACGCTTCGATCTCGAGGCCACCGACCGACTCGTAGGTGAAGCGGTCGGCGCGGGGCCATGCGATTTCGGCGTTCAGCGCGTCGTTGAAGCCCGTGAGGCGCCGCTCGCCCGTGCCGTCGATGTCGGCGATGAAGAGCTCGGTCGGCTCGTGGACCGACGTCGCCACGAACGCCACGCGCTCGTAGTCGGCGTCGTAGGCGAAGCCGTTGATGCGCCGGCGACCGGAGACCACTTCGTCGATCGAGCCCGAGGCGGGGTCGACATGGAAGAGGGCCGTGCGCCCCCCGATCGCCGCGCTCATCACGAGCCGTCCGTCGGGCATGAAGTCGACGGCCTGGGGTTCGTACTGCCAGTCGCCCAGCACGTTGACGGGCTCACCGCCGCCCTGCGCGTCGACCACCCAGATGCGGTTCGACGAGGTGCGCTCGAGACTCGACACGAAGGCGATGTGTCGTGAATCGGGCGACCAGACGAGGCGCCCCTCGTTGCCGTTCTGCTCGGTGACGCGCACCGGGGTGCCCCCGTCGATCGGAATCACGAAGATGTCGGAGTCGTTCCGCGGCGCTTCGTCGCGTACGGGGTCGTAGGGCAGAAGGGCGAGCGAGTCGCGTTCCGCGTCGACGACCGAGTCCGGACGGAGCGCAGGGTCGGCCACGAAGGCGATCCAGCGGCCGTCGGGCGACACGGTCGCGCTCCGGTGCGAGTACTCGGTGTCGGTGATCTGGACCTCGGTCGAGTCTCCGAACGCCTGCCGGAAGATCTGCGACGGGTTCCAGCTCTCGGGCTCACGCGCGTTGGCGATGAAGCCGGGGCCGTTGCGCTTGTACCCGAGGTCGACGATGTGGCGGCCGTCGAAGCGGGCCGGGTCGACGGGCTCGGTGACCGACCCCCAGGGCGGGCGTGCGGTCGCGGGCATGCGCGTGAACGGGTCGCGGGCGCCCTCGCCGCCCTCGTCCGCCTCGGCGTCGTCCTGGTCCGCCGAGCGGGTGAAGACCGCGAAGGACCCGTCGGCCGGCACCGAACCCGAGGGGTGGTGCTCGGGCTGGAACGCCTCACCCGACGGGGCGCGGTCCATGCGGAGCGCCCACGTCGCGCCCTCGCCCCCGGGCCGGCGCGAGGTGAAGAGCAGAAGGCTGCCGTCGGGCGACCAGCGCGGGTTCGAGCTCTCCGTGCCGGGCGAGGTGACGCGCCAGGGTTCGCCGCCCTCGGCGCCGACCATCCAGATTTCGGAATGACGCGCGTTCTCTTCCTCACGCACCGTGGTCACGGTGAACGCGACCCAGCGCCCGTCGGGTGAGAGCGCGGGCGAGGAAACCGTCGTCAGCCGGTACCAGTCTTCGGGCGTGAAGGCGCGGCCTTCGGTCGATTGGGCGACGCCGTCGGTCGGCAAGGCCGCAGCGAAGAAGAAAAGGGCGGTCGCGAGCAGCGTGGGGGCGCGCATGGGCGGCAGGCTCCGGGGCGTGACGGGGAAACGGTCTGCCGACGATAGGGGGGCGGCCGTTCCTCCGTCAACGAGCGACGCCGCGAGTCGACGTTCCGGATCAGGGTGCGATCTGGGCTGTGAGCGTCTCTCCGGTGAATGCGGACCCTGCGAGCATCGTGACCAGCCAGGATCCGCCGGTCGCATTGACCACCGTGCACGTCTCCTCGGTCTCGCCGCCCACCGCGACGCAGGGCAGCCCGCCGACGTCGGTGATGCTGATGACGCCCAGGGCGCCGGCGAAGAGCTCGACGTTGCCCGACGCGGCGCTCGCCGTCACGGTCAGGTCCGCGCCCGAAGGGACCTGGAGTCGGAAGAAGAGCAGGTCGTTGGTCTCTCCGGAGAGGTCGGTTTGCGGCACGCCGCTTTCCAGGGTGGTGAGCGGTACCATCGCGGCCTCGAGCGCGACGTCGTCGTACGCCTCGAAGCCGTAGACCAGAACGTGCCAGTCGCCGGCGGCGGGGGCGGGTACGGCGCAGAACTCCAGGTTGTCCAGCGTGTTCGGCCCGCTGGCCGAGAAGCAGTCCACCGAGCCCGGCACGGGTCGGTCGCCTCGACGGAGAACGAGGTCGGCGTCGCCGCTTCCACCGACGAGCCGGACGAGGAGTACGTGGTTCTCGCTGTCCGGGGGGACTTCGAAGACGTAGTAGCGCTGACCGGCTTCCGGCCCGTCGAGCCCCGTCACCCGCACGCCGTCTTCGAGTGGGACGTCGGGCAGGTCGACGGTCACGAGCACGGCCTTGGCGACCATGCCGGCCCGCACGGTCAGTGTGACCTCGCCGTCCGAGAGCGCCTGGACGAGACCCTGGCTGCTCACCGAGGCGACGCCGTCTTCCGAGAAGGAGAACTCGGGCGTCGCGCCGGGAAGCGGATCCCCTTCGGCATTTCGGATCGTGACCGAGAGCTGGTACGTCTCGCCCGGCTCGGTGAGCACGACCTCGCTCTCGACGTCGATGAAGGCGGCCAGGTCGGAGTCGGATCCGGCCGGGTCCCCGTCTCCGCACGCGGCGACGGCGACCGAGACGGCCGCGATGAGAGCGTAACGGGCGGGCTTCAGCATGGGGTCCTCGCGAGTGGGGCCGAATGCGGCGTGTGACCAGGGTCTACGCGCGAGGCCCGGAAAGATTCCAGATGCCCGGGCGCGAGCAGGCTCAGCCAGAGGCGTCGTCCAAGTGCGGGTCGGCCGCACGGCTCATGCGCGCGGCGGTCGAGCGGACGACGTTGCGCAGCTCCATGGGCTCCAGGAGTTCGGCGTCGGCGCCGTACTGGAGCACGTGGCGCACGACCCAGCCGGGATCGGCGAGAGGGTGCTGGACGCGGTAGCTGCCGTCCTCGTCGGTCACGCCGTTCCATCGCTCCCGGATCCACGGCGCGATCGCCGGCGAGTATCGCACCACGGCGCGCGCCTCGCGTCCGTCGTCGGCCGCTCGAAAGAACAGCCGCGCGCCCTCGATGAAGTCTCGCGGGTCGACGCTCTCGGGAATCTCGTAGGGGTCGCCCCGCAGTTCGACCGCGAGCATGCGGTCGACGCGAAACGCACGGGACTCACCCAGATCGGCGTCCCTGCCGACCGCGTACCAGTGCCCTTCGGCGTGGACCAGCGCCCAGGGCTCGAGCCTGCGTACCTCGGGGGATTCGCTTCCGGGCTTCAGGTACCCGAACCGGCACGGGGTGCGCGTGCGGAGCGACTCCGCGAGCGCTTCACGAATGCCCTCGGGGTCGGGTGCCAGGTCGACGGCCTCGAAATGCCGGCGCAGCGCGTCGGTGCCCGCGAGCGTCAGGTGGGACTCGAGTCGGGCGAGCAGAGCTTCGCGCTGGGCGTCGGGCCCGAGGCCGCGCAACCCGAGCGCCACGCAGAGCGTCTCGAGCGGGGTCAGTCGCACAGGCCTCTGAAACTCTCCCTTGGTCCAGATGGTGAGGCGCTCACCGTCGATGCCCACCTGGAAGTCGTCCGCCGGGCCCGCACGGAGGTAGAAGGTGCGCTCGGTCAGCACCGTGATATCGGCGAGAATGCACGCTCGGTCGACATCCAGACGATCGCAGAGCGCGGAGATCTCGACGCCACCGGGGCGCGCCGCCGCCGGCAGGATCTCGAGAAGCCGTGAGAGTCGGCGCTCGGCCGTTTCGCGATGGGTCATGGGTCGTCTGACGCGTAGAGGCTGACCACGGAATCGGCCAGCGAACGGAATCCGTCACGCAGGTCGTCCGGCGACAGCGGCGTGGCCTCGCCCTCGAAGGTGAGGAGCCACCGCAGGAACGGCCCGTCGTGACGCACCTGGAAGCGGCGGACCTGTCCGCCGGACGCGTCCGGCGGCCCCTGCGGCTCACCCTTGCCGTTGCGTTCGGCCCAGAGCGAGAGCGGAAAGGCGAAATGCACGTCGGCCTCACGGGCCGGTGTTTCGGCGCCGGGCAGGTCCCAGGCGTCACGACCGGCCCAGGCGGCCAGATCGAGCTCCGGCCGCTCGAAGTCGGGGGTGCCCGGCCTGCCGCTCTCGGGGGCGAGCGAGCTCATGCGGGCGACCCGGAAGGTGCGAGGCGCGTCGCGGTCGTGGTCCAGGCCCACCAGGTACCAGCGGTTGAACTTGAAGATGAGGCCCCACGGATCCACGGTACGCTCACGGGGACCCTTGCCGTCGGGTGCGTCGTAGGTGAACCGCACGCGTTTCCGTCGCGCGGTGGCGTCGGTGAGCGCGCCGACCCGCTCGCGCACGACCGGCGGGTCGGCGGCCGCCAGCACCGGCGCGGGACCGAGCGGTACGTCGTCGCCGAGATCGAAGGTCAGCTTGCTCATGGCGGTGCGCGCCTCGCGTCGGAGCGGGAACGACGCCAGCTTCGCGAGCGCCTGGAGCCCCTCGACCGCCGGGGCGAGCTCCTCGGGCGCGATCTCACAGTGACCTGCCGCTGCCTGCACGCGAACTGGTCCCTGGCTCGAATCCGGCGTCGCGCGCTCGAGCAGACGCAGATAGGGCAGGTAGAAGTCCTTGCCTCGAAGCCGGTAGCCGGTCGCCTCCTGCCCGTCGACGCTGAACGGCACCGACTCGAGGGGAATTCCGAGTTCGCGCAGCTCCCGCTTGTCGCGTTCGAACTTTCGCCTGAGGCTTTCCGGGTCGACCCCGCGCTCGAGGTCGATCCGGTACCCCGCGACGCCCTCGACGAGTTGATCGTGGCTCACCGGGAATCGTCTTCCGACGAGGAACGCGATCAGGTCCAGCCAGCGCTGGACCTTGTCGGGCGTGTCGGATGCGCTCACGAGAGAATGCCCTCCACCCGGGCGAGGTACTCGTCGATTCGGAAGGGCTTCTTGAGCAGCAGGTCCGGGCTCTCGGCCACGACCTCTTCGAGCCCGGCGGCGGTCGCGTCGCCGGTCACGAAGAGAAACCGACGGGTGAGCCGGGGGCGGGTCTCGCCGAGCCATCGGTACAGGTCGACCCCGGTCTCGCCGGGCATCTTCACATCGGAAACGATCGCGTCCACCTCGTGTGCGTCGAGGAGCGCCCGGGCTTCACGTACGTCGGCCGCGAGCAGCACCTTGGCGCCGCGTCGTCGAAGAATGCGCGCCTGCAGCGTTCGCAGATGTGCCTCGTCTTCCACGACGAGGATGGTGGGTCCGGCCCCGTTGCCTTCCGGGCGGTCTCCGGGCGCCGCCGATGACGCCAACGCCGGGACGTCGACGGCGGGTCGGGCCATGTCGGCCGACGGGTCCACCACCGCGAGGCGGAGCACGAAACGCGCGCCCCCGTTCGGGCGGTTCTCGGCCCGCACCCGGCCGCCGAACGCCGTGACGAACTGGTGCACGAGCGCCAGGCCGAGGCCCGTTCCTTCGCCGACCGGCTTGGTCGTGAAGAACGGCTCGAAGACCCGGTCCGGATGGCTCAGTCCGGGCCCGTCGTCTTCGAACACGAGTTCGAGTTCCTGCGACCCGCCGTCGGTCGGCACGACCTCACCTCGTATCGTGAGCGTGCCCGCTCCCGCAGGGCGGAGCGCGTCGAACGCGTTGTTCACCAGGTTGAGAAAGATGCCTTGCAGCATCTGTGGTTCCGCCCACACGTGAACGTCGGGCACTTCGCCGACCTCGAGGTCGAGCCCCGCCTGACGGAAGGCGTACTGCCGGAGCGAGGCGACCACCTCCATCGCGCTCCGCAGCGGCACGGCACCGAGGTTGGTGTCGGGGCGGCGCGAGACCTGGAGGAAGTTCCTCACGAGCCCGCGGGCGCGTGACGCCTCGACCGCGAGCGGCTCGAGAAGCTCGCGGATCTCGCTCGGGGTCGGCGCCGGTTCCGTGTCGATGCGGTCCTCGAGCAACTGCGTGTACCCGAGCACGCTCGTGAGGGGGTTGTTCAGTTCGTGGGCGAAGCCGGCCGACATGCGTCCGATCGCCCCGAGCTTCTCGGCCTGGATGAGGTCGGCCTGGGTTGACCGCACCTCCGCCATCGCCTGGCGCAGCTCGTCCTCGCGCCGCTGCAGGCTCTCGGCCATTCGGTTGAAGCTCTCGGCGACGGCGCGGAACTCGTCTTCGTCGACGGTGCGCACCCGGGCGTCCATCTCGCCTTCCGCGACCCGTTCCGTCGCTCGAGAGAGCTCGCCGAGGGGGTGCGTGACGCGCCGGTGCAGCTCCCAGGCGAGGAAGGTCGAGCCGAGCAACACCCCGAGAGCGAGGGCGCCGCCACCTGCGAGCAAGAGGCGGAAGACGCGGTCCTGGCCCTGCTGGAGACCCACGAGGTCTGCTTCGCGCGTGGCGAGGAACCGATCGAGTGCGTCGAGAAACTCGCTCGCCAGGCCCCGCATCTCCTGCAGCGCCGCACCTGCGTCGGCCTCGGCACCGCGTGCGAAGAGCTCGGCGGCCTGCACCGCCACCACCTCGAAATGCTGGTGGGCCTCGCGCATCTCCTCGAGTTGGAGACGTTCCGCCGAGGAGAGGTCGCGGAAGAGGTACTGGCGAATCTGCCCGTGCACCTCTTCGCCGGCGTCCAGGAACCCCTGCCGTGTGGCGAAGCCCGACGTCACGGGAAACCCCGAGGCGAGCGCGAGCTGGCGCGTCACGCCCCGCGTAATGCGATCGGCGATGCGTTGCTCCTGGAGAAAGGCGCCGGTGCCCTCGGTGAGGCGGCTCCGCGCGAGGCCGCTCAGCGCGAGCAGCCCGGTGATGCCGACGAGCAGCAGGAGGGCGGTGATGGCCCCCACGGACTCGACGCGTCGCTGGAGCGACCCACGGGTTCGGTCGCGGAGCACTAGCTGCCCTCCGGCATGAAGCGCAGCACGTAGGAACGCTCGACGTCGCCGACATCGTCGAAGGTCAGCGGGCCGGCGAGCCCCTCGAATGCGGGGCGCTGGTTTCCGAGCGTGTGCAGGTAGACGCGAAGCTGGTCACCCGTGGTGACCCCGTCGCGAAAGCTCTGCAGGATCACGCGCGCGGCGTCGTACGTGAGAACCTCGGGGCCCGAGGCCTCCATGCCGAACCGTGCCCGGAACCGCTCGACGAAACGCCGCGTGGCAGGATCGCTCGCCGGGTCGAGAAAGTCCGTGTAGCCGACACCGTGCCAGGGCCCCGAGTCCGGAGACATGGCGAGAGCGCGCGACACCGCGTCGCCCCCGTAGATGGGCAGCTCGGGCAGGACGGCGCGAAGACCCGGCAGGAAGAGCGAGAGAATCTGCGGCCGCGCGAGCCAGAGAAGAACGTCAGGGCGTGCCACGGCCAGGGCTTCGAGCCCCTGGCGCACATCTTCGTCGGTGACGGCCTCCTCGGCGTGCGGATGCGTCAGGACGACCGGGTAGCGCACCGTATCGATCGAAGCCAAGACCGACTGCCGCAGGCCCCGCCCGTAATCGTCGTTGACGTAGAAGATCGCGACCCGTGCACCCTCCGGGTGTCGGTCACGCACGACCTGGACGAGGAACGGTCCCTGTCGGTCATCGGGGGGCACCATTCGGAAGCTGTAGGGGCCTGCGCTGGAGTACGTGAGCGCCGTCGAGGTCGGCGCGACCTGCACGATACGGGCGCGGTTGTACACCTGCGACGCGACGAGGCTGGAGGCGCTGTTCGCGTGTCCGACGACCGCGACCATGGCGGGCACGGCCGCCAGGCTCTCGGCGACGGCCAGCGCCGGGGCCGAGCGGTTCGATGCCTCGGTCAGGAAGACCGTATCGAGGCCGGGAATCGGACCGAGCGCCAGCTCGTCTTCGACGGCCAGACGCGCCGCATTCAAGAACGACTCGCCCGCGGCCGCACCCAGTGCCCGCCTGGGCGCCGCGGGCTCGCAGGCAGTGAGGAAGGCCAGGCCGAGCGCCAGGAGCGGCGCACCGAGACTCGCCGGTCGTTCGCGATTCGCCATCATGACGACCAATGTAGGGCGGCGAGGCCGGGTTGGGCGACCATGCGCCCCTCCCGACCTCGCCGTGCTTCACCCCGCCGTCATACCCGCCGTCGCGGGTCGATGGCTACCGGTCTCCAGCCCGCCGCGGCCCGTCGGCGAAGACCGTGCCCTCGACCCCGCGGGCGCGCACGTACGTTGCGCACTCGCCGTCGAGGTCGAATTCCCAGATCACACCCATCTCGACGTTGAAGAGCCGCCCGTCCTGGTAGTGCCCGCCGTTGAAGCGATCCAGGCCCGCGGGCACCAGATCGAAGGTGAGTTCGTCGCCGGGGTGCACCGGAAAGGGGAGCCGTGCGCGAAGCATGCCGTCTTCTTCGAAGATTTCGAGCGTTCCGGTCGTCGGCCAGCCGATGCCCGGCATGATCTCGAGCTCGTACGTGCCGACGTAGGGTGCGCGCGCCTCGGCCGCGATCTGCGCGGGTCGGGTCGGCTCGACCATGATCTCGACGGGCAGCCGCGTGTCTCCCCAGTGCATGGCGAGCACCGTGCCCGCGCCGGTCACGACCGGGAACGTCCAGGTGAGGGTCTCGAGGTGCGTCGCCTGCTCCGGCGTCGCGCGAAAGTGGATCTGCTCGGCGGTGGAGTCGGGCTTCTGGAAATGATAGAGCTCGACGCGGGGATCCAGGAACACCCCCCACTCGTCGTCACCCGGAACCATCCAGAGCGAGTATTCGCCCGCAGGAACGCGGACGCCGTTCACCGTCACGTCACGGTCCGCCTGGAAGGTCGTCGCCCAGTTGGCGCCGGTCCACGGCACGCCGTGGGGCACGAGATCGCCGAAGAGCACACGCCCGCGGGCGGAGGGTCGCGCGTAGCTGAGCGTCACGGTGGTGCCGTCGACGGTCTGGGCGACGACGGCGCGCTCGCTACCCCGGACCTGGGCATCGAGCGCGGTGGGGGCGGACGCGCCGAGCGCCGCCGCCACAAACAGGAAGGTACGGATCGAACGGTTCATGATCGGCCTCTCGGCTCGCTGAATGTCGTCGGTGTGTTGGCTGCGGCGTCAACCGAAACGCCGGTCGATCGCAGCTCGGATCTCGGCGAGGGAATGTCCCTCGTCGTGAAGGTGCGTGGCGAGACGGGCCTCGCCCTGGCAGACGTCGCAATACTGGGCCATGCCCGACCCTTCGTAGCACGACAGAAGGGAGTACATGCCTGGCAGCTCGGCGCAGCCGCAGTGGCAGCCGATGCCGTCGATGACGCCGGGCACGGCACGCACGCGGTCGTAGAGATCGCGCACGTGCGGAGCGACCTGGTCGGTCGCCAGGACCCGCGAAGCGTCGACCCCCGGTCGGGGATCGGGATGGTGGAAACGGCGCCCGGCGCTCACGTCGGCGGGCAACAGGGCCGCCGCCACCGTGAGCAGGAATGTCCGCCGGCTCGTCGTCTTCGTCACGTCTGCCCCCACGCCGTCGTCCCACCATCCGTCCCGGCACCACGCCGGGGTCTTCGGATGGTGGAACGAACGAGCGCGGAGATCGTGACACGGGCTGCCGCGCCCGGTCCGCGAGTGGGTGGCGTCGCCCGGGGGGTCTGGGTCAGCCCACCCGGGCTCCGACCTGCTAGCGCACCGTGAAGCGCACCGTGTCGACGACCCACGGCTGCAGCGGCACGTGAAGCCCGTCCGCCACCACGGCGATGAGCCGGTGTTCGCCCGCGGGCACGTTCTCGAACACGTACTCGGCGCTGCCGTCGCCCATGTGAATGACGGCACCGGGAATCGTCGGCACCGGATCCGTCGCGGGGGTGAGATCGTGGTCCAGGTACAGGTGGTGATGGCCCGTGCCGGAGGTGGTGTCGCCGGCCGCCACGATGCGCACGCCCGAAACGTCGAGCCGTACCGTCACCGTGCCACCCTCGAGGGTCGCGCCGTCTGCCGGCTCGACGATGGCGACCGAGCCCGTCGCGGCCTCGGCGGGCGCAGGCGTCTCGGCCGGGGGTGCGGCCTCGTCGGCGGCCTCGCCGCCGCAGGCGGCCAGAACGGTGAGCGAGAGGGCGAGTGGGAGGGAGCGCGTCAGGAGCATGGCGGCACGGGGTCGGGAGGGTAGGGTGGGGTCGGGCCAGAACACCCCCACCGGCGCTTCGGGTTCCGCTCGACGCGTCTCCCGGGTGGGTCTATGTTTCGCCTCGACGCAC
>CBFGQV010000015.1:0-16095 GCA_965651045.1 uncultured bacterium | reverse complement strand
GCTCAACCCCGCGCGGGACATGCGGCCCAGCCTCCCCTCCGCCTCTCGCCGTGGCGACGTCGAGGCAATCCAACGCAGGAGGAGGGGCCGTGCCGCCCCCAACCCACAACAAGGTGGACTCGGGCCACCCATGGTGATGGGCGCCATACTTGTGCAGAGCTTCCCTAGGGCGCGGTGTTCGGAAGTCGCGCCTGCACCCAGTCCATCAACTCGCGCACGTCGGCATCGGTACCGACCGCACGGCCTGGAAGAACGTATGCGTGGAGCGGTTGATAGTAGACGAGCAGCAGGCCGTCCAGGTACTCGACCCGGGTGATGCCCGCCCAGGCAAGTTCGGCCTGGTGATGCTGCATCTGTACCTGCAGCCCGCCTTCCATGAAGGTGAAGGTGAGCGGGGCACGGGCGTTCGGATCGCTCCTGGCGATGCTTCGTGTCTGCACGCGCGCCACGATCGAGGGCGCCAACCCCAACAGGAGCCCGCACGCGACGGTGAGCGCGCCGATGCGCGCCGCCCCCGACCCGTCGCCGACCGCGACGAGCAGCACGGCGAAGAGCGCGGCGAGTACGAGGAACGCCCACATGCCCGCGACAATCCAGCGCACAGGACGTCGCTTCAGGCGCTGGCGCGCGAGGTGCGCCGAGGCCCTCCGATGTTCGTCTTCGCGCCAGTCGAACGTGTAGCTCCGCATCGCCGTCCCGTTCCCGAAAAGGCCGTCAAGAGCCCGGCTTCACCCCCGCCGGCACCGCGCAGTTCGCCACCGCGTCGATGCGTGCCTCCTCGTCGGGAAAGTACCGACGCCTCCACCAGAGCGCGACATTGACCAGCGCGATCAGCACCGGCACCTCGACCAGCGGGCCGATGACGGCCGCAAACGCCGCACCATGGGCGATGCCGAAGGTGCCCACGGCGACCGCGATGGCGAGCTCGAAGTTGTTCGAAGCCGCCGTGAACGAGAGCGTCGCCGTCTGGGGGTAGTTCGCCCCGGCCCACCGGGTCATGAAGAACGTCACCGCGAACATCAACAGGAAGTAGATCAACAACGGCACCCCCACGCGGATCACGTCGAGCGGCTGGGCGACGATGGTCTCACCCTGGATCGAGAACATGATCACGATCGTGAAGAGCAGTGCCACGAGTGTGATCGGGCTGATCGCCGGAATGAAGCGCTCGTGGTACCACACCTTGCCCTTCGCGCGCACGAGCGCGAGCCGCGTGAGCATGCCGGCGAGAAAGGGAATCCCCAGGTAGACGAACACGCTCTCGGCGATCTGCCCCATGGTGATGTCGATCGCCGTGCCCGCGAGCCCGAGCCATCCGGGTACGACGGTGATGAAGAACCACGCGTAGACCGAGTAGAAGAGCACCTGGAAGATCGAGTTGAACGCCACGAGGCCCGCCGCGTACTCATTGTCGCCCTCGGCGAGCTCGTTCCAGACGATCACCATGGCGATACAACGGGCCAACCCGATGAGGATCAGCCCGACCATGAGCTCCGGGTGGTCGCGCAGGAACGTCACCGCGAGCACGAACATCAGGAGCGGCCCGATGATCCAGTTCTGGATCAGCGACAGTCCGAGAATTCTCCAGTCGCGGAAGACATCGCCGAGCTCCTCGTAGCGGACCTTCGCGAGCGGCGGGTACATCATGAGAATCAGCCCGATCGCGATCGGGATCGACGTCGTCCCGACATGGGTCGCTTCGTTGATCGCCGTGACGGGGCCAGGCCACAGGTACCCGAGCGCCACGCCGGCGGCCATCGCCGCGCCGATCCAGAGCGTCAGGTAGCGGTCGAGGAGCGACATGCGCCGTGCGACGCCGGGAGCCTCCGTACCGCTTCTCATGCGCCACCTCGTGCGAGCTGTTCGGCGAAGTCGTCGGGAAGGTCGCTCATGCGTATCGCGTCGACGGCGCGCTCGAGGTCGTACTCCACACGCCTGAGATCGAGCGTGGGGGACTCTGATGTGAAGTCGACGAGCACCCACCCGGCCCGCCAGTCGCCGTCCTTGGGACGGCCGACCGATCCGGTGTTGACGAATCGCACGCCATCGACGACGCGCGTCCAGGAGCGATGTGTATGGCCGAACGCCACCACGTCGCCGGCCTTCGCCTTGAGGTGTGCCGCCATCTTCGTGCAGAACTCGTCAGACCGGTCTTCGGTCCAGTAGACGGTGTTCAATACGGGATTTCCGTGCACCAGGAAGAGGCGGGGGCCGGAGGCGTGACCACCGAAGGGCCGGACGTCGAGCCGGAACGGCAGCGCGCGAAGCCACGCTCTGGTCTCGGCCGAAGTGTGTTCGCGCGTCCAGGCGTAGCTCAGGTGACTGAGCTCTTCCTGGCGCGGGTCCTCGTACCGGCAACCGCAGTGCTCGTAGTTCGTGGCGGTGGTGGAGTCGTAGTTGCCGGCTACCCCCGCGACGGCTCGTTCGCGCAGACGCGCGACGACCTCGTTCGGCCACGGCGCGTAGCCGACGAGGTCGCCCAAGTGGTAGACGGCGCCGACGTCGGGGGTCGCGTCGATCGCCGCCAGCACGGCGTCGAGCGCCGGAAGGTTGCCGTGTACGTCGCTGAAGAGGGCGATGCGCATGTCGTCAGCGTTCCAGTTCGAGAACCATGGTGACGGCCGAGGCGGGGCAGGCATCGCGGAACTCTACGCTCTGTCGCGCATCGGCCGACGCCTCGTCGCGCGCGATGACCCGAAAGCCGTGCCGCGGAAAATACCCCTCGGCGGTGGTGGTCAGAAGGTAGAGGCGCTGGAGCCCCGCGTCCTTCGCGCGTTCGATGACGCTCGCGGTGAGGTGAGCGCCGAGGCCCTCGCCCTGCCGGAACGGAGCGACGGCCACCGAACGAAGGACCCCGTCGTGACCGAACATCTCGAGTCCGGCGACTCCCGCCAGGACGCCGTGGTCGTCCGCGACCACGAAGTGCTCGAAGGATTCGCGCACGCCGTCGAGAGGCAGACTCGCCTGCTGCAACAGGGCCTCGACCGCCGGCAGGTCCGACGGTCGAGCCCCGCGCAGAGTCAGCTGTGCGCTCACCCGCAGCACCCCGGGGCGCAGCAGGCGCTCTCTGCCGACGCAGCGCCGTCGGTGCCCGCGGCGGTCGCGGCGGTCGGGGCGTCGGGCTTCCGGGCCCGCACGAATGCCGAGAGAATGCGCCCGTCGAGCGTCGCCGCCACGTGGTCGGCGTCGAGGCCACCATCGGCCAGGAAGGTCCGGGCGTCGTCGATGTCGTAGACGCGGGTCGGCTCGAGGCTGGGGCTCTCGAACCCGACGTCGCGGAGGAGCGCTTCGAACTCGCGCTCTTCGAGGGCACCCGCGACGCAGCCCACCCAGAGCTCGAGGCTCCGGCGCACCTCGGGCGGCATCTCGCCCCGCACGACCACGTCGGAGACCGCGAACCGCCCGCCGGGCTTCAGCACGCGGAACGCCTCGCGCAGCACCTGCGGTTTGTCGGCTGCCAGATTGATCACGCAGTTGCTGATGATCACGTCGACGCTTTCGTCGGGCAGCGGAATCGATTCGATGTCGCCCTTCAGGAACTCGACGTTCGTGGCCCCGGCCTCGGCCGCGTTCTTGCGAGCGAGTTGGAGCATCTCGTCGGTCATGTCGAGCCCGTAGGCCTTGCCCGTCGGGCCCACCCGCCTCGCGCTCAGGAGCACGTCGATGCCGCCGCCGCTGCCCAGATCGAGCACGACCTCACCCTCGTTGAGCTCCGCGAGGGCTGTCGGGTTGCCGCACCCCAGCGAGGCGAGTACCGCCTGCTCGGGAAGCGACGACGCGGTCACGCGGTCGTAGAGGTCTCGGGTGATCGGGTCGCTGAAGCCGGCGGTCCCCGAATCCCCACACCCACCCGTGCCGCAGCAACCGGCCTTGGTACCCTGCTGCGCCCGCAGCGCGGCCTCACCGTACTTCTCTCGTACGACCGCCTTCACGTCCTGGCTCATCGTCGCCTCCGTATCAATGAATGTTGATGCATCTTGAGAAAAAAAACCCGCCGGTCCTACGACGTCGAGCAACACGAGGGGCCACCCCTCGGCGCAGCGGCTGCCGCGCGGCTCCACCCTGCCTCCGGCTTCACCTCCCCGAGAAACGCCCGCATCTCGTCGAGCGCCTCGGGCACCAGCGAGTAATAGACCCATCGCCCCTCGCGCCGGTCCGTGACCACCCCGGCGTCCTTGAGCTTCTTCAGGTGGAACGAGAGGCGCGACTGCGCGGCCCCCACGTCGTCCTGAAGCTCGCAAACGCAGCGTTCGCCGTCGGCCAGCATCTGGACAACCCGGAAGCGGGTCTCCTCGGCGACCGCCTGGAAGCGCTGCAGGAGCGCGGTGTCGGGAAGGGTCTCGGTGCTCATGGCCGACATGATACATCAACGTGTGTTGATGCGTCAAGCCCCGGTCGTGGAGCGAGCTCGTCGGCCGGATACGCCCGGCGAGTCGACCACTGCCGATCCCTGCCGCCCTGCCGGGGTAACGGAGTCCCATGAAGCGATACGATCAGGCCTATTTCGACCGATGGTACCGGAGTGGGGATTCCCCGTCCGACGACGACACGCTGCGTCGTCACGTCGCGCTCGCCGTGGCGGTGGCCGAGTCGGTGCTGGACCGCCCGGTCGAGACGGTGCTGGACGTGGGTGCCGGCGAAGCCCGGTGGCAGCCCCTGGTGGCCGAGCTCCGACCGGACGCCGCCTACCTGGGCATCGAGCCCAGTGAGTACGCGGTCGAGCGCTTCGGCGAAGCCCGGAATCTGCGATGGGGCACCTTCGGCGAATTGCACCTGCACGTTTTCGACGAGCCCTTCGACCTCGTGGTCTGCGCCGACGTGCTGCACTACCTGAGCAAGGAAGAGGTGCTCATCGGGCTCGACGCCCTCGCCGACCTCGTAGGGGGTGCGGCGCTGATCGAGGTCTTCACCTCGGCCGACCCCGTGATCGGCGACCGGGAGGGCTTCCACGAGCGCGAGCCCGACTGGTACCGCCGCGCGTTCCGGGGCGCGGGGCTGGTACCGGTCGGGCTGCAGATGTACGTGCACGAGGAGCTGGCCGTCGAGCTCGACGCGCTGGACCTGGTGCCGGGCGCAGAATGAGAGTGGCGCTCAGGCGATCACTCGCCGTTCCTCGACGTCCGGCACCTCGATCGGCTCCAAGCCGAGCTCCTCGAGAAGCTCGTTCAACCGGCCGAGGTCTTCGGTGAACAGCACGTTCAACTCGGTCAGCTCGACCTCGAGCGCGTCGGACAGGAAGCGGAACGCCTCGGCGGCCTGGTCGGTCGGCCGCGCGTCGGCGCTTTCGACCACGCCCCGCAGCGCGGCGATCTGGTTGTTCAGCTTGATGGGGAAGTTCAGCGGATCCTGGCGCGCCTCGAGCCGCACCTGGTAGACCTCGCCCTCGACCGCGCCGATGTCTTCGCGGAACTCGCCGGCAAGCTCGCGAAGGCGCGCATCGTCGCTCTTCGAAAGCCGGTCGTCGACCTGCTCGCGCACCGAACGCACCTGCAACACGGCGCGGTGCGCGTCGTCGACCCGCTCGGCGATCTGCTGCGACAGCCGGAACTGCGCCTCGAAGTCGGCCTGCGTCACGGTGGTGAGCCGCGGGTCCTTCACGATGTCGAAGGGCTCCGTGAAGGTCTGGCCGTGCACGGTCAGGCGCGCCTGGTACCGCCCGGGAGGCGCGAGCGGGCCCTGCGTATTCGCGGCCCAGAAAATGAGGCCCTCGAAGTCGCGCGGCCCGGGGTAGCGCATGTCCCAGGTGAAGCGGTGGTGGCCCGCCTCGGTCGCCAGCCGGTCCTCCTGCGTGTAGGTGCGAATCACTTCGCCCGCCTGGTCCAGGATCTCGAGGGTGATCTCCTCGGCCTCGCTGCCCAGGTAGTAGTCGATCTCGGGCCGGAACTGCACCCGCCGACCGTAGCGCTCGACCGGCCGCGACAGCGTGCGCACCGCGGTCGGCACCGGGTAGAGAACCGCGTCGCGCTCGGCCATCTCGGCCGCGGCGTGGCGCAGCGGCGTGACGTTGTCGAGAATCCAGTAGGAGCGGCCGTGCGTGGCGATCACGACATCGTCGTCCTTGAGCACCAGCCCGGGCACCTGCGCCGTCGGCAGGTTGAGCTGCAACGACTGCCAATGCGCGCCGTCGTCGAACGACACCAGCACGCCCATCTCCGTGCCGGCGTAGAGCAGGCCCGGCCGCTCGAGGTCCTCGCGCACCGTGCGTACGTAGTGCCCCTCGGGAATCCCCCCGACGATCTTGGTCCAGCTCTGGCCGTAGTCGTTGGTGCGATAGACGTACGGGCTCACGTCCTGGCTGCGATAGCGCACGGCGGCCACGTAGGCCTTGCCGGGCTCGTGCGGCGAGACGTCGATCTCGTGCACGCGGCTGAACTTGGGCAGGTCGGGCGGCGTGATGTCGGTCCAGGTGCGGCCGTCGTCGCGCGTCACGTGCACCTTGCCGTCGTCCGATCCGACCCACAGCTCGCCCGCCGCGTGCGGCGACTCGGCGATGCGCCAGACGGTGGCATAGTACTCGACGCTCGTCTGGTCACGCGTGATGTCACCGCCGCTCGGGCCCAGCGTCTCGGGATCGGCGTAGGTCAGGTCGTCGCTGATGCGCGTCCAGCTCTGTCCGCCGTTGTTCGACCGCCAGACGTGCTGCGAGCCCACGTAGACGACGCTCGGGTCATGATGCGAGGCGGTGATCGGGTGATTCCACTGGAACCGCTCTCGAAGGTCGACCGCCGAATTGCCCATCGGATTCACGGGCCAGACGTTGATCGCGCGATTCTGTCCTGTCACCCGGCTCATGAAGCTCATCGAGCCGCCGTAGCACGCGGCATAGAAGAGGTCGACGTCGCCCGGGTGAGGCGTCACCGGACCGGTCTCGCAACCGCCCGGCGCATACATGTACGAGCCGTCTCCGTCCATGGGCACGCACGCAGTGCTGTTATCCTGCTGTCCGCCACAGACGTGATACGGAAAGTGGTTGGTCACGCGCACGTCGTACATCTGCGCGGTGGGGTAGATCTGCCCCGTCCAGGTCTCGCCACCGTTCCACGAAACGTTCGCGCCCCCGTCGTTGGAGTTGATCATGCGCTGGTTGTTCGTGGGGTCGATCCACAGGTCGTGGTTGTCGCCGTGGGGCACGCCGATGTTGTCCCACTCGCGCCCGCCGTCGGTCGACTTCCAGAACTGCACGTTGACCACGTACACCGTCTCGCGTTCCTGCGGATCGGCATAGATGCGCGTGTAGTAGAACGCACGCTGGCGCAGGTTGCGGTCGGTACTCACCCGCTCCCAGGTCGCGCCCGCGTCGTCGGACGAGAACACGCCCCCGTCCTCGGCCTCGATGATGGCGTAGACGCGGTCCGAGTCGGCGCCCGAGACGCTCACACCGACCTTGCCCCAGAGGCTCTCCGGAAGCCCCGGGTTGCCGCTGAGCTCGGTCCATGTCTCGCCACCGTCGGTGCTCTTGAACAGTCCGCTGCCCGGCCCGCCGCTTTCGAGCTTCCACTCCTTGCGGTAGGCTTCCCAGAAGCCCGCGTAGAGCACGTTCGGGTCGTTCGGGTCCATGACGAGGTCGACCGCACCCGCTCGGTCACCTCGGTAGAGCACCTTCTCCCAGCTCTCGCCCCCGTCGAGCGAACGGAAGACGCCGCGCTCTTCGTTGGGTCCGAAGGGATCTCCGAGCACCGCGACGTACACGCGGTCGCAATCTTCAGGGTGAACGCGGACGCGCCCGACCATCTGCTGGCCGGTCGGCGAGTCGAGGCCCATGTGGGTCCAGGTCTCGCCGGCGTCGGTCGACTTGTACACGCCGTCGCCCGGGATCACGTTGCCCCGGAACTGCACCTCGCCGAATCCGGCCCAGACCACGTCGGGATCCGCGTAGCACTGGGCCATGGCACCCACCGACGACGTCGCAAACTGACCGTCGCCGACCGGGTCCCAGGTCGCGCCGGCGTCGGTCGTCTTCCATACGCCGCCGCCCGTGGCGCCGAAATAGTACTCGAGCGGCCTCGAGGGCGTCGCCGCCACGGCGATCGACCGGCCGCCTCGGTTGGGCCCGATGTTCCGCCACGAGAGGTCACCGAAGAGCGCCTCGGGCATGGGAGACGCGGCGTCCTGCGCGGTGGCCGGCGCGGGAACGGCGAAGGTGGTCGCGACGACGGCGACCGTGGCGGTGACGACGCCGATGAGCGTCGACGGGGTCCTGATTCTCACGGGATCGACTCCGTTGGTGCTGAACGACATGCCTGACCGAACGGGCCGAACATAGGTCGCGGCGCGCGCCGGGCCAACACCGACCGCGGCACGGTCCTCGCATTGCGCACTTCCCGAAGGCCGCGCATCGTCACTCGGAGCACGGCGGCGAATCCCCAAGCGGAGGTCGAACCATGCGTTGGCGCCACGGCCGACAGAGCAGCCACGTCGAAGATCGTCGGGGCCAGCGGCTCTCGGGCGGCGCGAAGATCGGAGGCGGCGCGGGGCTGATCCTGCTCCTGGTCGTGATGCTTCTCGGAGGGGATCCCGGGCAGGTACTCCAACTGCTCGGCGGCGGAGGATCCGCCGTGGCGCCCGCCGCCGAGTCGTCCGGCCCGCCCGAAGACGAGGCCGGACGCTTCATGAGCGCCGTGCTCGCGATGACCGAAGACGTCTGGACGGACATCTTCTCGGCGGCGGGCGCCCGCTACACACCGCCCACCCTCGTGCTCTTCACGAGCCAGGTGCGATCGGCGTGCGGCTTCGCGAGCGCCGCCACCGGGCCCTTCTACTGCCCCGCCGACCAGAAGCTCTACCTCGACACCAGCTTCTTCGATGAACTCGCGCGCATGGGCGGCCCGGGTGATTTCGCGCAGGCCTACGTGATCGGACACGAAGTCGGGCATCACATCCAGAACCTCACGGGCACCCTCGACCAGTCGCGCCAGATGCAGGCGCGCGCCTCGAGCGAGGCGGCGGCGAACCAGATCCAGGTGCGGGTCGAACTCCAGGCGGACTGCTACGCGGGCGTGTGGGCGCACCACGCCAACCGCCGGCAGCGGGTGCTCGAGCCGGGCGACGTCGAAGAGGGGCTGGCGGCCGCGGCGGCCATCGGCGACGACCGCCTGCAGCGGCGCGCCGGCCAGGAGGTCCAGCCCGAGATGTTCACGCACGGCTCGTCGGCCGAGCGGCGGGAGTGGCTCATGCGGGGGCTCGATTCGGGCGACGTCGACCGGTGCGACACCTTCGGAGGCTGACGCTCAGAACCGGCGGTAGGTCGCCTGCCCGAACGTCCGAAAGCCGGCCTCCGCGACCACCTCGTCGGTGACCGACACGCGGCCGTCGGGCAGCACCCGGCAGGTCGTGCGACCGGCCTCGAAATTTATCCTTGTTCATTGTGACTACATTGCATACACTTATGACCACAACGTAGACACTTGATGGGGCCCTCATGACGACATCGAAGAGCTTCCTCGGCGAGTTCGAGCAGATGGTACTGCTCGCGATCCTGCAGAGCGGCGAGTGCGCCTTCGCTCTGGAGGTGCGGCGCGAGCTCGAGACCCGGGCCGACCGGAGCGTCTCGCGCGGGGCGTTCTACACCACCCTCGATCGGCTGGAACGCAAGGGCTACCTGCGCTGGCACGAAGAGACGCCCCCCGGCGGCCGCACGTCGCAGTCGCTTCGCCGCTACGAGGTGACGGACGCCGGACTCGATGCACTACGGACGTCGCGCCGAGCGTTCGAGGCGCTGACGGAGGGATTGCGGTCGGTGTTGGAGGGGGCATGAGGGCCCTCGTGCGCCGGCTTCTTGCCCTACTCCTGCCCGATGGTTCCGGGCGGGCCGCACTCGCCGATCTCGAGCGCGAGCTGGCCGAGCGAGAGGCCCGGCGCGGGCGGCGCACGACCGATACCGCCTGGCTCGGGGTCGAGGGGGTGCGCGTGGCAGTGCGGCTCCGGGCGGAGCGGGCCCTCACCCGGTCGAGCCGCCAACGGGACCGCGCGGCCAGCGTGCTGCGTGACGCCCGCCTCGCGGCGCGGAGCCTCGCGCGGAGCCCTCTTCTCGTATTGACCGCCACCGGCATTCTGGCGCTCGGCGTGGCCGCACCGACGATCATGTTCTCGCTCGTTCGGGCGATCGGAGCGGACCTTCCGGTGCCCTCGGCCGAGAACCTCGTCCACGTCGGGTACACGAACAATCGCTTCGCCCCGTTCGTCCAGGCGCTGCCGCCCGAGATCATGGCCACGGTTCGCGAAGGCACGACCGCGGCCGGACCGGTCGCGGCGCACGCCGCCGGGTACGTCGACCTGTCCGGCGGGCTCGAGCCCGAGCGGGTCATGGCGGGGTGGGTGACGCCCGACTTTCTCGACGTGCTGGAGGTGAGGACGCTGCTCGGGCGTGACTTCGCGACGGACGACGCCGGACCCGCGGCCGAGCCCGTCCTGCTCGTGAGTGAACGCCTGTGGCGCGAGCGATTCGGCGGCGACCCCGCGCTCGTCGGATCCAAGCTTCGCGTCGACGGCGTGCCCGCGACCGTGGTCGGAATCGTGCCGGCCCCGCTCCGGCTCCCGTCCGGGGCCGACGTATGGCTGCCGGTCGATCCGGGCGCCGGGCACGCATTCGGCGAGGCGCGCATCCGCTGGTTCGACGGCGTCGCCCGGGCGCCCGAGGGAGCGCCGCGTCAGGCCGCGCTGGACGAGCTCGGGGCGCGGGTCGACGGGGCCACGGCGTCGGCGCCGTCCGATGTGGTCGGCGAGGGCGCTCGCGGAGTCGTCCGCCCCTACCAGGAAGAGCTCACGAACGCCGAGACCGGCATGATTCTCGGCGCGATGCTCACGCTCGCCGGGCTCGTGCTGCTGATCGCGTGCGCGAATGTCGCCAACCTGCTTCTCGCCCGCGCCATCACCCGGCGGCGCGAGCTCGCCGTGCGGGTCGCGCTCGGCGCCAGTCGCCTGCGCATCGCCATGCACCAGCTCGCCGAATCGGGCGCCGTCGCGCTGCTCGGCGGTGCGGCCGGGTGCGCGATCGCCATCGCCGGTATCGGGGTGGCCGAGCGCCTGCTTGCCGACGAACTCGCGTGGTGGATGCACCTGCGCCTCGACGCGGGCGTTCTCGTCTTCGCGGTCGCGCTCGTCGGCGCCGCAGGCATACTGGCCGGCCTTCTTCCGGCGCTGCAGGCCGCGCGGACCGACCCCGAGAGCGAGCTCAGGGGTGGAGCGCGAGGCGGCGATGGGCTCCGCCTCGGACGCCTGAGCCGCGGCCTCGTCGTCGCCGAGGTGGCCTTCTCTGCGGCCGTGCTCGTCGTGAGCGGGCTCATGCTCCGGGGCGCGAGCACCTTCACCTTCGACGACGCGACGGACCGCCCCGCAGAGATCATGGTCGGCGCCTTCACCCTGCCCGCCGACCGGCCCCCCGACGGCGAGGGGCGTCTGCAGTTCCACCGCGCGCTGGTCGACGAGCTCGCCCGCCGACCGGGGGTGGCCGATGTGGCGCTCGCGGGCTTCCTGCCCGGGGGGTGGCTGCCGACCTTTCCGATCGAGGTGGACCACGAGACGGGCGACCGGACGCCCACCACCCACGTCATTCGCGTCTCGCCCGGCTACTTCGAAGCGCTGGGAGCGCCGCTCGTGCGCGGTCGGGCGTTCACCTGGCGGGACGGCGCCGTCGACCCGCCGGTGGTGATCGTCAACGAGGCGTTCGCGGCGCACCACTTCGCCGGTGCGGACCCGATGGGTCGACGGGTCCGGCTGCTGCCACCCGCGGTGGACGACACCGTCGATGCGACGGTGGTGGGCGTCGCACCCGCGCTCGGCATCGTGGACCGCGAGCGGCGGCGTCACGACGCGGTGTACGTCCCGGCCGGGGTCCTTCCCGCGCGTGGCGCCTACGTGCTGATGCGCGCCGCACCGGGTCGCGAACCGCCCTCGCTCGTGCCCGAGCTCCGGTCGACGCTCGCGGCCCTCGACCCCGACCGACCGCTCTACGATGTGGCCACCCTCGTCGAGCACCAGCGGAGCGCCCGCCTGACCGAGTGGTTCTTCGCGGGGTTCTTCGCCCTGTTCGGTCTCGCGGGGCTGTTCATGGCGGGCGCGGGTCTCTACGCCGTGATCGCCTTCACGGTCGGGCGCCGGCGGCGCGAGGTGGGGGTGCGTGTGGCGCTCGGGGCGGACGCCCGACGCGTGGCCTGGACCGTCGCGCGGGACGCGGCCTGGCAGCTCGGCATCGGCCTCGCGTTGGGGCTCGGTTTGGCGGCCGTGGGCGCGCCCGCATTCGGCGAGGCGCTCATGGGCACGAACCCGCGCGATCCGCTCGTCTACCTGGGCATGGCCGGCGTGATCGTGGGCACCGCGCTCGCCGCGAGCGCCCTGCCGACGCTCCGCGCGCTCCGCGTGCCGCCCTCCGAGGCGCTCCGCGTCGAGTGAGCCGGCGTTTCCCCGGCACGGCTGTTGCCGTATCATGACGGCCACCCCGAACACGTGATCCCACGAGGTGCCGTCATGAGAAGCTCCGCCCGCTCGCTCCCTGCCGCCCGGCCCTGGCCGCTCGCGCTCGCCGTCCTGCTCGCCACCGCCGCGTGCGGGCCCGCCGAGGAAGCGACGCCCGCCCTCGAATCCCCCGAGAGCGAAGCCGAGCTCGTCGAGCGGGCACGGGGCATTCACGAGCGTGTGATCACGGCCGATACGCACGACGACATCAACGCGGCCAACTTCACCGCCGAGCGGAACTACACCGAAGACCTGCCCACGCAGGTCACGCTGCCCAAAATGCGTGCGGGCGGGCTCGACGTCGCATGGTTCGTGGTGTACACGGGCCAGGGTGAGCTCACCGACGAGGGCTTCCAGAACGCGTACGAGCAGGCGATCGCCAAGTTCGAGGGCATTCACCGGCTGACGAGCGAGATCGCGCCGGACCAGATCGGCCTCGCGCTGACCTCGGACGAGGCCCGGCGGCTCGTGGCCGAGGGCAAACTCGCCGCCATGATCGGCGTCGAGAACGGCTACCCGATCGGCAACGACATCTCACGCGTGCGCGAGTTCCACGAGCGCGGCGCGCGCTACATGTCGCTCGCCCACAACGGCCACTCGCAACTCGCCGACTCGAACACGGGCGAGCGCGACGACACCTGGCTCCACGGGGGCCTGAGCGAGCTGGGTCGGCAGGTGGTCGCCGAGATGAACAGGTGGGGCATCATGATCGACGTGTCGCACCCGTCGAAGGCCGCCAACATGCAGACCATCGAGCTCTCGCGGGCGCCCGTCATGGCGTCGCACTCGTCGGCGCGCGCGCTGAACGACGTGTCGCGGAACCTGGACGACGAAGAGCTCGCCGCGATCGCGGCCAACGGGGGCGTGGTGCAGACGGTCGCCTTCCGGAGCTACCTGAACTCGGAGAAGCACGCGCGCAACCAGGCGGTGCGCGACTCGATCGAGTCGGTCGTGGCGGCCGAGATGGGCGTCGAGCGGCTCGGCCGGCAGGCGCTCTTCCAGATGAGCGAAGACGAGCGCGCGGCCTACCGTGAGGCCTACGCGCCGGTCGAGGCCGCGATGGCGGAGCGCGCCGACGAGATCGACGCGCTCGCGCCGCCCGTCGATGTCGCCGATTTCGTCGACCACATCGACTACCTGGTCGAAACCATGGGCATCGAGCACGTCGGCATCAGCTCGGACTTCGACGGCGGCGGCGGCGTCGACGGTTGGATGGACGCGTCCGAGACCTTCAACGTGACGCTCGAGCTCGTGCGCCGAGGCTACACCGAAGAAGAGATCGGCATGCTCTGGAGCGGCAACCTCTTCCGGGTGCTCGACGAGGTGCAGCGCGTCGCGGCCGAGATCCAGGCCGAAGGATAGGCGCGCTGTGAAGCGCCCCTTCGTCGCCGGCGCGGCGGTGCTGCTGCTCACGGTCTCGCTCACGAGCTGCGCCACGCTGCAGCAGATCGCCGCCCTCCGGCAGGTCGACTTCGCGCTCGACCGCGTGGCCGGGGTCCGGCTCGCGGGGGTCGACCTCGACCGCGTGCGCTCGTACTCGGACCTCACCGTGACCGACGTCGCGCGGCTGACGCTGGCGATCTCCGAGAACCGGTTGCCGCTCGAGTTCGACCTCTGGGTCGAGGGCGAGAATCCCCCCGACAATCAGGTCACGGCGCGTCTCGTTCGCTTCGACTGGACGCTGCTGCTCGAGAACCGCGAGACCGTGAGCGGAAGCTTCGCCGAAGAGATCGTGTTCGCGCCGGGCGAGCCCACGGTCTTTCCGCTGCGCATCGGCCTCGATCTCGTCGAGTTCTTCGAGGGCAACGCGCGCGACCTGGCCGAGATCGCGCTCTCGCTCTCGGGCCAGGGCGGCGAGCCGCGCAACGTCGCCCTCGATGCGGTACCTACGATCGACACGGCGATCGGCCCGATCCGCTATCCGGGCACGATTCGCGTCGTGTCGGCCGAGGTCGGCGGGTAGGCGCCCGGGCCAGCGGCGTTCCGGGCGCTCACATGATCGGTCGATCCACGACGCGCATGATGAACAGCCCTTCGCGCACGCTGGTGAAGATCACGAGGCCGCCCGGGAAGAACGGATAGTTGCTCCAGGCGCCGCTCTGGCTCGCGCTGTGGCCCGGCTCGTCGTCGTTCAGGGGCGCGCTGTCGAAGTACGCGATCTCCTGGGGATTCCCGCGGTCGCTGATGTCGAGCACGCGGAGCCCGCTGCCGTAGTTCGACTGGTACATGCGGTCGCCGGTCACGAAAAGGTTGTGGTCCGAGGCCGCGACGGGGCCGAAGTACTCGTTGACCAGGATCGGGTCGTCGAGGTCCGACAGGTCCCAGACCATGGTGCGGGTGCGGTCGACGACGCCGGCCAGCTCGTCGCCCTCGTCGTTCATGTAGAAATAGCGCCGCTCGTCGTCGAACCACCCCTGGTGCGTGTACGACACGTTCGGGTAGGTCGCACGCGACACGGTCTGCGGATTCGCCTTGTCGGTGACGTCGGCGATGTTCATCTCCGACGCGTTCGAGCCGACGCAGATCTGCCGGCCCTGGTAGTCGGCGTCCGGGCCGTCGTACACAAGGCACTGCGCGTCGTGCGTGTAGCCGCGACTGGTCGCGCTCGGGTCGTGGTAGCAGCCCGCGAAGACCGGGCTCGTCGGGTTCCGGACGTCGACCATGTGGAGCCCGCCCCCGCACGTCTGGCCGCCGCTGTTGGCCCCGACCACGTACACGAAGCCCGACGCCGTGTCGGCCACGACGTTGTGCGCGCTCGCGATCTCACGGTAGGTCGTCTCGGGCTCGAACTCGACCGGGGGATTCCCGGCCTGGCGCAGACGTGTGAGGTCGAACACCTGCATGCCGTGCTGGCCGGCGCCGTCCGAGACGATGAACGCGTGGGTGCCGATCACCTTGATGTCGCGCCACACCGACGGGCGCGAACCGTCGGTACGGGGCAGGTTGCCCACGAGGCGCGGCGCCGCGGGATCGGTCACGTCGACGAACGACGCGCCGTCGCGGCGCGCCACCAGCGCGTACATGCGGCCGGTCTCGGGATCGGTCCACCCCCAGACGTCGTTCACCCAGACACCCCGCTCGCCGCCGAGCTCGTCAATCGACATGTGCGCGACGAGCTCCATGTTCTCGCACGGGAACTCGCCCATGCTGCCCTCATCGCAGCGATCGCCCGTCGCGAGGTCCTCGCCGAGACGGAAGATGTGGCCCTCGAGCAGGTCGGCCGGCTGCCAGGTGCCGGAACTCCGTCGGAACGCGAGCGCGCGGCCCTCGCCGAAGTCACGCGTCGGCATGCCGACCACCACGCGGTCGCCGTGGGCGCCGATGGCATGGCCGAAGCCGAGCGGCCACGACCGCCCGCTCGTGTCGTCCGGGTCGACGTGCGCGGCGGCCTGCCACGTGCCATCCGAGCCCGGCGTGAACCGGTACACGCGGCCGTCACGCCCCGCGTAGCCGGGCGCGCCGACCCAGAGTTCGCCCGAGACCGCCGCCGCGACTTCGCACTAAATATGTGCGTACAGCGCGGAGAGGTGGCCGAGTGGTCGAAGGCGGTAGACTCGAAATCTATTGAGGGTTCACGCCCTCCGTGGGTTCGAATCCCACCCTCTCCGCCAGACCATTATGAGTATTCGGCCACCGCGTGTGCCC
>CBFGQV010000014.1:0-16810 GCA_965651045.1 uncultured bacterium | reverse complement strand
CGGTGCTCTACGAGTACCCCTACGAGTCACACACGCCGCGGGCGATCGAGAACAAACTCGACATGTGGGCGCGCTTCATCGACTGGTTCGACCGCTACGTGAAGGGAGCGGGCGAGAGCACGGTCGCCGACGAAGAGGGCGGGGGGAGGTAGCTCAGGGCGAGGGGCGTACGTCCGGCAGGACGTGCACCCGCACCCAGTGCTCGATGAAGGGGCTGTCGAACGTTCGCCATGGCTCCGACGAGCCAATCCCGATTCTTACGAGTCGTATTGTTACGAGTCGTAACTTTGAGACATGCCGCTGTACCGGTCATTCTTCGGCGGCACCTCTTGCCATCGCGACCGTGCGCGACGATGCTCGCCGTGTCCGACGATCGTGTTCTCGAACCACCGGCCCGACCATCATGCCGCACGCGCGCCGTTTCGCTTCCGCCGCCCTCGCCGCCACGGCGGCCCTCACCCTTTGCCTGCCCTCGTACGCGTCGGCGCAGGAGCTCCACGCGCCGGGGGCGCTGACCGCCGCGGACTACCAGCGTGCCGAGCGCATGCTCGCGCAGAGCATGCGTCCACTGGTCGTCGGCGGGAACGTCTCGCCCGAGTGGATCGACGGCCGCTCCTTCTGGTACCGGAGCGACCGTACGGAAGGGTGGCGCTTCATGCGGGTCGAGGCCGGCGAACGGCGGGTGCGCGAAGCGTTCGACCACGAGACGCTGGCCGGTGCCCTGGGTGTCGCCGCTCGGCGAACCCTCGACGCGTCTCGTCTCGAGCTCTCGGACCTCGCCTTCGAGGGCGACGCGATCGCTCTGACCTTCGACGACCGCCGCTACCGCTGCACCGACGGCGGCGTGCGCTGCACCGACGAGGGAGAGGTCGAGAGCGGCCCGGGCCGCACGCACGTGGTCTCACCCGACGGCCGGCTGGCGGCCTTCACGCGCGACCACGACCTCTGGCTCCTCGACCTCGAGACCGGCGAGGAGCGGCGCGTCACAACCGACGGCACCGAGGACTACGGCTACGCCACGAACAATGCGGGCTGGACGCGGAGCGACCGCCCCGTGGTGCTCTGGTCGCCCGACTCACGCAAGCTCGCCACCTTCCGCCACGACGCGCGTGGCGTGTCGTACTACCACCTGGTGAGCACCGAGGCGGGGCCGCCCGAGCTCGAGTCCTGGCGCTATCCGTTCCCGGCCGACTCGGTGATCTTCCGCATCGAGCGGCTCGTGGTGCACATCGACGGCCGTGTGGTCCCGTTGGACATGCCCCCGGACCAGCACCGCTCGACGATCTGCGACCACATCGTCTGCAACGGACAGTTCTCCGACGTCGAGTGGAGCGACGACAGCTCGTCGCTCGCCTTCGTGTCGAGTTCGCGTGACCACAAGGAGGCGCGCCTGCGCGTCGCCGACCCCGAGACCGGTGCGGTACGCGAGGTCATGGACGAGCGGGTCGAGACCTTCTTCGAGTCGGGTGTCGACATGGTCAACTGGCGCGTGCTCGACGACGCGAACGAAGTGCTCTGGTGGTCGCAGCGCGACGACTGGGGGCACCTCTACCTCTTCGACCTCTCGACCGGACAGTTGAAGCGGCAGCTCACGTCGGGCGACTGGAACGTGCTCCAGGTGCGGCACCTCGACGAGAGACGCCGAGAAGTTCTCTTCACGGGCGCGGGGCGCGAGCCGGGGGATCCCTACTTCGACTACTTCTACAAGCTGGACCTGAACTCGGGCCGGGTGACGCTGCTCACGCCCGACAGCGCACACCACACGATCCAGCTGTCGCCCTCGGGCGAGTATTTCGTGGATACCTGGTCGACCCCGACCACACCACCGACCTCGGTGGTGCGGGACCGGAACGGCCGCGTCGTGGTCGAGTTGGAGACGGCCGATATCTCGCGTCTGGTGGCCTCCGGCTGGAAGGCGCCGATTCCGTTCACGACCAAGGCGCGCGACGGGGTCACCGATCTGCACGGCCTGATGTACACGCCGACCGACCTCGATCCGACGAAGAAGTATCCGGTTGTGAACTACCTCTACCCGGGCCCCCAGACCGGGAGCGTCGGCAGCCGGAGCTTCAGCCCCGCGCGGCGCGACCACCAGGCGATCGCCGAGCTCGGCTTCATCGTGGTCGAGGTCGACGCCATGGGCACGCCGAAGCGCTCGAAGTCGTTTCACGCCGCCTACTACGGCGACATGGGCGACAACGGGCTGCCCGATCAGATCGCGACGATTCGCCAGCTCGCCGAGCGGCACGGCTTCCTGGACGTCGATCGGGTCGGCATCTGGGGCCATTCGGGCGGCGGCTTCGCGTCGACCGCGGGCATTCTGCGCTACCCCGACTTCTACAAGGTCGCCGTCTCACAGGCCGGGAACCACGACAACCGGGTCTACGAAGACGACTGGGGCGAGAAGTGGCAGGGGTTGCTCGAGGTCTACGACGACGGCACCACCAGCTACGACAACCAGGCGAACCAACTGCTCGCCGGGAACCTCGAGGGCAAGCTGCTGCTCGCGCACGGCTTGATGGACGGCAACGTGCCGGCCCAGAACACCCTGCTGGTGGCGCAGGCGCTCATCGAGGCGAACAAGGACTTCGACCTCGTCGTGTTTCCCGAGGCCGGGCACGGTTTCGCCTACACGCCTTACATGATGCGGCGGCGTTGGGACTATTTCGTGAAGCACCTGCTCGGCGCCGAGCCACCGCCGGCCTACGAGTTCGGCAGGCTCGGGCCGGTGATGTAGCCGGCCGGGCTCACTCCTCGCGGAGCACCCGCGCCGGCTCGGCGGTGGCCGCCCGCCGGGCCGGCAGCCAGGTGGCCGCGAGCGCGGCCAGCGCGAGGAACGTCGCCACGCTGGCGAGCGTCACCGGATCGTCGGGGTCCACGCCCCGGAGCTCCGGCCCGAGGGCTCGCCCGAGCGCCAGGCCGCCCAGCGCGCCGGCGACCAGCCCCAGGGCGATCGTTGCGGTCCGCTCGAAGACGAACGCACGCACGACGCGGCCCCGGTCGGCGCCGAGGGCCATGCGGACGGCGACCTCGCGCGCCCGCTGGGCCGCAGCGTGTGCCACCACTCCATAGAGGCCCAGCACCGCGAGTAGCGCGGCGAAGCCGCTGAACGCGGTCAGCAGGCCCGCCAGGAAGCGCGACGGGGCGGTGGCCTCGCTCGTGGCCGCCTCGAGCGCCACCACCGACGCGAAGGCCACGGTCGGGTCGGCCTGCTGAATCGCGTGCTTGATGGCGCGTACGGGCGCCGGCCCGCCGTCTCGCGTACGCACGACCAGCGCCGACGAGAGCGGAGCGAGCTGCCGGTGCGGCGCGTAGTAGCTGTGCGTTTCGGCGAGCTCCATGCCGCTCCACCCGTCGGGCACGACGCCCACGACGCGCCGCCAGGGCAAGGGTGGCGCGTCGGGTGCCATGGGGTTCGGCTGCGACACGCCCCGCATGCGGCGGCCCACGGGGTCCTGCCCGGGCCAGAGCTGCTCCGCGAGCCCCTCGCTCACGATCACGACCGGCTCGCTCTCCGGCGTGTCGCCGTCGTGAAAGGCCCGGCCGCGCAGCACGGGAATCCCCAGGGCCTCGAAGTAGCCTTCGCCGGCGACCTGCAGCAGGGCTTGCGTCGCGTCTTCCGCGCTCGGCGCGGGGGCCGTTTCGCTCTCGACCGGCGACAGGTTGAAGCGCCAGGTGAAGGGCACGCGGAGCGACCACGCAGCGGCGGCGACTTCGGGCAGCGCGCGCACCTCGTCGATCACCGCGTCGTGGAATCGCGCCCGGCCGTCGGCCTCCGGGTAGGACCCCGCGCGCAGCAGCACCTCGCCCACCGTGACCCCCGCCGGATCGAAGCCCAGATCGACGGTCGCGAGATGCCGTGCCGACCGGAGCGCGAGCCCGGCGCCCGTCAGGAGTGTGAGCGAGAGCGCGAGTTCACCCAGGATCAGCGCGTTCCGCAGGCGCGCCCGGGCGCGTGAGCCGGTGGCGCCACGAGCCCCGCCCGCCGCAACCATTCCGCCCCCTCGCGACAAAGCCCCCACGGCTGGCACCAGCCCGAACACGAGCCCGGTGACGAGCGCGGCGCCTGCGGCCACCAATGCGGCCGTTCCACTCACCGCGAGCGCGTCGGCGCCGCCCGGAATCGACAGCCCGAGCTGCTGCTCGATCGGAACGGCGAGCCCGTCGACGAGCAGGGCGGCCGCCCCCAGGCCGAGCACGCTGGCCACACCCGCCAACATGAGGCCTTCGATACCAACCTGCCGGACGAGGCGGGACGCTTGCCCACCAAGCGCGCGGCGGACGGCGAACTCCCGCGCTCGCCCGGTACTCCGCACGGCGAGCAGCATGGCGGCGTTGCCGCAGGCGACCAGCAGCACGAGACCGACCGCGATCACCAGCACGGTGAGGGTGGGCCGCACGCGCGCCACGTACTGCTCGTGCTGCGAGAGCACCTGCACGCCGTCCGATGCGATCTCGAGGCCCCGCTCGTCGGCCAGGCGCGTCAGAAACCCGGCCGCGTCGGCCGCGCTCACACCGGGCCGCAGGCGCCCCATATAGACGGGGTTGTCGGCCCGAAGGGGCGCCAGGAACTCGGTGTAGCGGTTGAAGTGCCAGAGATCGGCGGGCAGCACCCCGACGACCGTGAAGGACTCGGCGTCGTCGGGCCGGTCCGAGGTGAACGCGGGTATCTGCCGGCCGATCACACCGGGGTCGCCCTGGTAGCGCTCCTGCCAGAGGCGGTGGCTGATCAGCGCGACCGACGCGCCGTCGGGTCCCGCTTCGTCAGGGGTGAAGAGCCGGCCCAGGGCGGGCGCCACCCCGAAGGCCTCGAGGTAGCCCGGCGACACCCAGGCGCCCGGCACCTGACGCGGGCGATCGGCGTCGATCAGCGAAAAGACGTCGAGGTCCCAGGTCACCGCCGGGTCGAAGACGTCGCCGACCTCGCGCCACCCGATCTGCACCCCGCGCACGTTCACCAACCGGTCGCTCTCCGGGTAGGGCAGCCCGCGCAGCAGATAGGCGTCGACCACGGCCATCACGCTCGTCACGGCCCCCACGCCCGCGGCCATGACCAGCACGACCAACGCGGTGAACGCCGGCGACCGGCCGAGGCTCTTCAGCGCGTACCGGGCGTCCGCGATCCAGGCACTGCTCCGACTCGCCGCCATCTCCGCCCCCCCGCCGCCCCGCGGCGTCCGTTCGTGTCTGAAGTGTCGGGCCCACGCCCCCGGAAGGGCTCGGGCGACGTCTCGCACGACGCGCCAGGCGAGCCGAAGCCCGCTCGGGCCGCCCCGGTGCGTCTCGGCCTCGGCCGCCGCGTCGAGGTCTCTCGCCACGTCGCCTCCGAAGCGGGCCCGGAAATCCCCCGGAAAGAGACGATAGAGGGCCCTGGCCGCCGCCAACGCGGCCCGTACGCCGAGTGGTCTCATGCGCCGCGGCCGCCCGCGTGCGCCCGCCGGTCGCGGGCCAGCGCCGCCAACCGCTCCATGCGCTCCACCTCGAGCGCCAGCGCGTGCCGGCCCTGTTCGGTGATCCGGAAGACGCGTCGGCGGTCGCCCTCGGACTCGGCCTCTTCGACCCGGCCCGCGTCTTCGAGACGCTGGATCGTACCGTAGATCGTGCCCGGACCCATCTCGATGCCCGAGTCCCGTTCGACCCGTTGCATGATCGCGTAGCCGTGCAGGGGCCCGTCGCTCAGGGCGAGCAGAATGTGCAGGACGGCCGGGGTGAGCGGGTCGTGGGGCATGGCGCGGTGCGTATGAGGATAGGTCAGGTGTAACGGCTACGGTAATACTACGGTCATCGTAATAGCAAGGTGGGCTTGCCGACCAAACATATCCATCATAGATATATTCATCACGGATACATGACCTCAAGAGCCTCTGCCATGCCCGACGCCGACGCCACGCCTCTGCGGCCCGCGGTCTTCCACATTCTGCTGGCCCTGGCCGAGCAGGCCCGCCACGGGCTCGGCATCGCCGACGAGGTCGAGCACGCCACGGACGGTACCGTCGAGCTCGGGCCGGGCACCCTGTACCGGTCGCTCAAGCAGATGCTCGAGGGCGGGCTCGTGGCGGAGACCGCTGCGCCCGAGCCCGACCCCGATCCGCGCCGCAAGTACTACCGCGTCACGCCGGCCGGCCGCCGGCTTCTCGCGGCCGAGGCGGCCCGGCTCGCACGCATCGTCGAGGTGGCCCGAGAACGGCGCGTGCTGCCGGAGCGGTCGTGACGCGCCGCGCCGAACCACACGCACCCCGACTCTTTCGCTGGGCGCTCAGGCTTTATCCAGCGGACTTTCGGCGTACCTACCAGGCCGAGATGGAGGCCCTGTTCATGCGTCGTCTCGGGCGTGCGCGGAAACGCGGGGGCGCTTCGGTCGCGGGCGTGTGGGCGTGGGCCCTGGCCGACGTGGTGAGGACCGCCCTGGCCGAGCGCCGGGACGGTACACAGACCTTCGAGGGGGGAGAGATGGTGACGACGTGGTGGAGAAACGTGTGGGAGGCGGCTCGCCGTCTGGTGCGCACGCCCTTGTTCACGGCGGGCGCCGTGGCGTTGGTGGCATTCGGCATCGGGGTCAACGCGGCGGCCTTCTCGGTGGTGGACGCGTTCCTGTTCCGCCCGCCGCCGTTCGACGACCCGGACCGGGTCGTGAGGGTCTTCCAGGACTCCGACGACGGTGATCCCAGCTCGAGCTCGTTTCCCGCGTACCGGGACATGACCGGGTTCGGGTCGGTCTTCCAGAGCGTGGCGGCCATTTCTCCGGACGGCGTCACGTGGCAGCAGGACGGCGCCGACGAGCCCCTGGCGGTCGCGTATGCGACCTCGGCGTTTCTCGACGTGCTGGGCCTCGAGCCCACGCTCGGGCGCTGGTTCGAGCCCGCCCACGACCAGGTGGGTGAGGGACTCTACGCGGTCGTGAATCACCGCACCTGGCAGACACGCATGGGCGCCGACCCGGCCATCGTGGGCTCGACGCTCCGACTCAATGGCCAGGTGGTGACGGTGCTGGGCGTGGGCCCCGAAGGATTCGCGGACATCTACGGGCCCGCCGTCACCGACCTCTGGCTGTCGATCTCCAGCACCCCGATCGGCGGCTCGTTTCGGGTCGCGAACCTCGAGCGCCGCACCGATCACTGGTACGACGTCGTGGGCCGCCTGGCCGACGGCGTGACGGTCGCGCAGGCGCAGGCGGCGATGGACGCGCTCGCGACGCGCCTGGCCGACGAGTACCCGGACCTGAACCGCGGCCGGGGGATCACCGTGTTCCCGGCCACCGACATCAGGGTGCACCCGGAGGTGGACGGCGCTCTCTACCCGGCCGGCGGGCTGATTCTGGGCGTGGTCGGCCTGATCCTGCTGCTCTCCTGTGCCAACCTCGCGAACCTGCTGCTGGTCCGCGGCATGGCCCGGAGGTCCGAGGTGGCGGTGCGGCGCGCGATGGGTGCCAGCCGCGGGCAGGTGGCCTTTCTCTCGCTCGCCGAGGGGCTCTTATTGAGCGCCGCCGGCGGGGTGCTCGGGCTGGCGCTCGCCCACTGGCTGCTCGCGCTCGTCGTGCGCCTGCCCACGCCGCTGCCCGGCGGAGGCAGCCTCGACCTTGCGGTCGACGGGCGGGTCGTCACCTTCAGTCTCGTGCTGGTGCTTGTGACGGGCGTGCTCTGCGGCCTGGCGCCGGCCCTGCGCTCGGCGCGGGGCGACCTGGGGGGGGTGCTGCGGGAAGAGTCGCGCGGCTCGTCGTCGGGCCGGGGCGCGTCGCTGCTCAGAAGCGGGCTCGTGGCGGTACAGGTCGCGGTCTCGATCGTACTGGTGGTGGGCACCGGGCTCCTGCTCCGGAGCCTCGCGGGCATGGGGTCGGTCGACCCGGGCGTGGACGTCGACCGCCTGGCGTTTGTCGGCGTCGCGCTGCCCGCGGGCGTGCAGGCGGGCCCCGAGAGCGACGTTCAGTTCGAGACGCTGGCCGAGCGCCTCGCGGCGCTGCCGGGGGTCGTGTCCGTTGGGCGCACGACCCGCATGCCCGTCCAGAACAGCGGTGGCACCACCACGCGCGTCGTCGAGGGGTACACGGCCGCCACCGGCACGGGCAAGCTCGAGCTCGACTACAGCTTCGTCGACGAGGCGTACTTCGAGACGGTCGGCATCACGGTGCGCGCGGGCCGGGGTTTCACCCTCGACGACGGGCAGGCCGAGGGGCAGGTGCTGCTCGTGAACGAGACGGCGGCCCGAAGCTTCTGGCCCGACGAAGCGGCCGCGGTGGGCGGACGCATACGCGGCGAATCCGAAGACGCGCCGTGGGCCGACGTCGTGGGCGTGGTCGCGGACGCGAAGATCCGCTCGCTCGACGAGGCGGACACGCCCCTGATCTACTTTCCGCTCTCGAGAGTTCGAACGAGCCGGGTGTTCTTCCTGGTCCGGACCGACGCGGACCCGGCAGCGCTCACGCCGGCGCTTCGAGCGGCGGTCGACGACGTGGCCCCCTCGCTGGACGTCGTCGCCGCAGGACCGATGGCATCGCACGTGGCGTCGAGCCTCGATCCGCTCCGAACCGCCTCACTGGCCATGGGCGGCTTCTCGCTGCTGGCCATTCTCCTGGCCACCCTCGGCATCTACGCCGTGGTGTCGTTCGTCGTCGCGGGCCGAACCGCCGAGCTCGGCATCCGCATCGCCCTCGGGGCCGCCCGCTGGCGCATCGTCGGCACGGTCCTGCGCGACATTCTCGCGATCGTAGTGGTCGGCACGCTCGTGGGGCTGGCCGTCGCCGGCCTGGTTCTGCCCCGCGTGGCGGGCGCCGTCCTGGACATCGACGGCCGTGACCCGATCGCGTTCGGCGGGGGGGTGGCGCTCTTCCTCGCCGCCGCCGCGTTCGCGGCGTGGGTGCCGGCACGGCGGGCGACGGCTGCCGATCCGGTCGAGGCGCTGCGGTCGGGGTAGGGCAGTTGGCGAATCCCGAATGCCGGTGATATACTTGACGTGATCAAGTAATACCACACCGGGGCGTTGAGGGGGGATTCGCGGATGGGTACGACGGGCGAACTGGAGCGGCTCGTGCTGCTCGGTCTCATGAGGCTCGGCGAAGGCACGTGGGGCGCCGAGGTCGCGCGTGAACTCGAAGAGCGCATCGGCCGCGAGGTCGGGCCGGGCACCATCTATCCGACGCTCGACCGGCTCGAGCGAAAGGGGCTGGTGCGGTCTTGGATGGGCGAGCCGACCCCCGAGCGGGGCGGCCGCGCCCGTCGCCACTACGCGCTCGAGCCCGACGGCGAGCGAGCCGCCGCGCTCGCGTGGGCCGAGGTGGTGGCGCTCGCCGAGGGCCTCGAAGACCGCCTGCGTGAGGCGGCCGGGTCATGACCGCGCCGCCCACCCCCCGGGTGCCCACCTGGCTGGAGCGGGCCATTCCCGCGCGGCACCGAGACGCGTGGATCGGCGACCTGCTCGAACGGTGGAGCACCGAGACCGGTGCCGGCGTGCCGCGGTGGCGCGCGACGGCGGCGTTCTGGCGCCGGCTCGCATGGAGCGTGCTGATCGGAAGAGCCCGGACGCCCCTGACCGGCGGAATCGTACTGGACGTTCGCATGGCCTTTCGCCTCGGCCGGCGTGATCCGGTCACCGCGGGCGCCGCGCTCGTGACGCTCGCGGCAGGGGTATGGGTCTTCCTGACGGCGTACACGCTCGCCGACGCCGCGCTTCTGAGGCCGCTGGGCTACGCCCACGAAGACCGTCTTGCCCTCGTCGGGCACGACGCCGCTGCGTTCTACGGCGTCGCGCTGCCGGACCACGACGAGTTCGTGGCGAGGGGTTCGCTCTTCGAGGCGGGCGGCGTGTGGCAGAGTTGGGGCGTGCTGCTGCGCTCGACGGACGAGGCCTGGCAGCGCCTGGGCGCCGCGTCGGTGTCGTCAGGCTACTTCGAGATGCTCGACGCGGCGTCGGCGCACGGGCGGCTCTTCGGCGAGGCCGACGACCGCACCGGCCACGCACCCGCCGTGGTCCTGAGTCACGCCACCTGGCGAGAGCGCTTCGGCGCCGATCCCTCGGTCGTGGGCCGCGCGCTCGATCTGGGCGACGGCACCTATACGGTGGTGGGGGTCATGGAGCCCGGCTTCCGCGACCCGCTGCCCCGCCTGCTCGGGTGGGCGTCGCCGGAGCTCTGGCGTGTCTCGCCTCCGAATTTCGACGTCGCGACGGCCGACCGCGGGCAGGTGAGCTACTGGTCGCTCGGGCGGCTCCGGGCCGGGGTGACCGTGCCCGAGGCGACCCGCCAGATCCGCGCCCGCACGGCCGAGCGCCTCGGCGTCGACGCGTCGGAGGTCGAGATCGCGGTGCGTTCCTACACGGAGCTCTTCCGTGAAGACGCGCGCGGCTCGCTCCTGATGCTCGCGGGCGCGGGTCTGGTCGTGCTGCTGGTCGCCGCCGGCAATCTCACGAATCTGTTCCTCGCGCAGGGCATCCGACGAGCCCGGGAGATGGCGGTCCGGCGCGGGCTCGGCGCGTCGAGCGGGCGCCTGGTGCGGCAACTGTTCGTCGAGGGCGCGGTGCTCGGGCTCGTGGCCGGCGCCCTGGGGTGCCTGGCCGCGGCGGCGACGCTTCCGCTGGCCGGTCGCCCGGCGGCGTCGATCCTGCCTGAGGCCATGGAGGTTGCGTTGACCGCCCGCGCGACGGCCGTTGCGCTGGTGGCCGCACTCGCCGCCGCGCTCGTGGCGGCCGCGGTGCCGGCGAGACGAGTGCGCTCGGAGGGGGCGATGGCCGGGCTCCGGCAGGGCACGCGAGGAGGCGACCGCACGCCCCGGGTGCAGTCCGGTCTCGTCGCCGCCCAGCTCGCGCTCGCGGTCGTGCTGATCACCACCTCGACCCTGCTGCTGCGCTCGCTCTGGACGCTCTCCGCCGAGCGTCCGGGCTTCGACGCGGGTGAGGTGAGCGCTGCGTCGGTGTCGCTCTACCCAGAGCTGTTCGCGGGTGCCGTCGAGCAGACCGCGACCCTCGACGCGATCGTCTCGTGTCTGGGCGCCTTGCCCGGCGTGGAGTCCGCGGCCTCGATCACCGACCTGCCGATGAGCGGGCGCATCAACTCGGCTCGCGTGCTCAGGGCCGACCTGCCCGAAGGCGACGAAGATCACGCGCTCCAGACGCTCGTGCGGGCGATCTCTCCCGCGTACTTCGAGGTCATGGGGATTCCCCTGATGGCGGGCCGCCCCCTCGGGCCCGGCGATGCACCGGGCGCGCCCGAGGTCGCCGTGGTCAACGAGACCTACGCCCGCAGGCATTTCGGTGACGAGAACGTACTGGGCCGCACCGTGGTCGTTCGAGGCCTCGAGCGCGAGATCGTCGGGGTTGTCGCCGACGTGTCCGAGTTCACGCTCGGCCAGGCCGGCGACGCCGTACTCTACCTCACCTATGCCCAGGAGGTCGCGCCATGGATGCGCGCCTCGACCACCCTCGTCGTGCGGCGTTCCGGTGAGGGGCTCCCGATGCGAGAGATCCGCGCGGTCGTGGACGAGGTGGACCGCCGGGTGCCGGTGGGCACGCCCTTCGTACTGACCCGGTACGTCGAGCGCGACACCGCCCCGCACCGGTTCCGCGCGTTTCTCGCGACGCTTTTCGGCTCAGTGGCACTGGGGTTGAGCGCGGTCGGGCTCGCGGGCGTCATGGCCTTCATCGTGGCCCGCAAGCGTCGCGAGGTAGGCGTTCGCGTGGCGCTCGGCGCCAGTTCGGGTGGCGTCGCGCGCCTCGTATTGGGCCGCATCGCGATGCTCACCCTCGCGGGCCTGGCAATCGGGCTGGTCGGCGCGCTCGTGCTGTCGCGATTCCTGGCCGCTTACCTGTACGGGGTCGATCCGCTCGACCCTCTCGCGCTGGGCGCGGGTACCGCCGTGCTCGCAGCGACCGCCATGCTCGCTGCCCTTTGGCCGATCCGCCGCGCGCTCGCGATCAGCCCGGTCGAGGCACTGGGGGCGGAATAGGACCCACCCCGGGGATCCCGCACCAGGATCCACGACACACGGTCGAGCACCTCATTGACGCGATCCTCGCCGAGGAATGCCTCATTCTCGAGGCACGCGCCCGACGGGCTCGGTCAGGAGGCCAGCACAGAATCAAAGATCGCAAATCGGATCTACGATATGGGGTTGTCCGCTGAGAAAGGCCACTTCACAATCAGTCATGTGCCCACGTTCAGGCAGAGCCGGATCGACTTCGCAGGTCCATGATGCCCTTCCGAAGGGCGTCGCCCGCTACCACAAAGGGCTTGCTCGTGGGTCAGCGGTGAGTGTTGCCTCGGCTTTCTTGCTTATCTCGTTGGGGTGCAGCCACGATGCGGCCACGTCAGGTCTTGGGAGACTGGAATTGCAGCTCGCCGAGACAATACCCTTGCCCAACACTTGGACCGTTCGTCGCGTACTCGCCTTGAGAAGGGGTGGCCACGTCTTCGCCCTCCATTACCCGGCGCGTTTGGCGTGGCTACCGGACTCGACCGCACAGCTTCGCATGCCTTCGCGTGTGATCATTGGCGTCAGAGAGGTCGGTGCAGGCGGGATCGAATTGGTCGACCGCACGCACCGGGCGGTGGTGGAGGTTGGGCCTCCGCCTGAGCCAAGAATCACCAGAACTGTCACAGTCAGCGGCGAGAAGGAATTGTGGGCGGCAAGCTGGACCGATGGGCACTGGCTCGTGCTCTCAGGGGACTCCGCAGGTCCGCCTACGGTCTATCGCATTGAGGAGGGGGGGCGATTGCGGCAACTGTCATCACCGAACAGGGACATCGAATCGCGTTTTGCACGGCTATCGAATGTTGGGGGCGAGATTCTCGTTTCTGAGACAGTGAACCCTTTTAGGGCCTTCCGGCTCGATCGTGGCAACTGGCAAATGCTCTCAAGACTTGTCCGCCCGAGACTGGATCTCGCGGGCTCCGTCGCCATGGAGCTGGTAGACGTGGATGGCGTCGCCCTTCAGACGATAGTCGACCAAACGTCGAGGCGAAGGGTCGTCAGAGTGTTCTCCCCCAGGTCCGGCGTTGGGCATAGTACCGTCATTGATGCTCCATTCGTCTTCCAAGGCTTGGACGCTCACGGGCGCATTATGGGTCTTCGAACAGCGGAGCGGGAAGAGCTGGCGTTCTATTCTTGGCGCTGGCAGTAGGGCCTGGCCGTTACGGCCAGGTGTGTAACTCACAACTGGAGGAGAGGTATGTGGCATCTGAAGATGGGCCTCGTGGTTCTGGCAGCTGGAGTTGTCGCCGTGCTATCGTCGCCCCCGACCGAGATCGTCGCGCAGGCGTGTGAGGTGTGCGATCATGGCGTGGGGCAGTGCTCCGAGTGGTTGCGGTGGAATGTTTGCCTGCGGGGAGACAATCCGGACGGCACACCTTTCTGTGCAAACTTCACGGCGGAGTGCGGAGTGCAGACATCGGCGGTGGATACCGACGCGTTCGGTGCGCCTCTGGTAAACATCTCCAAGGCTACGTACGCCTCGAGTATCGAAGATGTGGTCCGCTCATGCGACGGCGTCATCATCTATCACGCCCCTGAGGTCGACGGCGCTGAGGTCCGTGCGATGACGAATCGGCTGGTGATCTGACCGATGTCGTTGCGGGCACCCCAGACGCCACCCCGTCGATGGGTGCTGATCGCCACCTTGGCGGCGGCAATGTGCTCGGCACTGCGGCACACTCCCGCTGCCGCGCAGGATCCAGTGCGATACCGGGCCGTGCCGGCCAACGAGATCGGAGATCTTGACGGCCCGGTATCGCTGACCTTCGTTCCTGCACTGGTGGTGACAGCGGGCCGGTTGCACGTCCTTCAAGTTCTGGACAAGCAGATTCGCGTACTGTCGACGGATGGCGAACCCCTGGAGGTGTGGGGGCGCCACGGCGACGGTCCCGGCGAGTACCAGTCGCCCCGCTGGCTCGGGTTCGTCGACGACAGGCTGGTGGTGGTGGATTGGACGCAGCGTCGCATGACACATCTCACTTTAGACGGTCGCGTCGTGGCGACTCGACCGACACCACGGGTCCAATCCCCGGATCATTGGTTCAATGCTCCGATCTTCGCCGGTGCAGGTGGTCGCGTGGTGATGTTCGGATCGACGATCCGCCGGTTGCCGGAGCAGTGGGAGCAGGTGCCCGTGCTGGTGTTCGATAGTGCAGGGGCGGTCCAGGATTCACTTTGGTTTCGCTTCGGGAAGCGCCGGATCTTTCTCGGCGACGCACGTGGCGAGTACTCGACGGCACACCCCATCGTGGACGGCGCCACATGGGGGATGTCACCCGATGGGAGCGTCTTGGCGATCGCGGACCACCTCGCGCCAGATGCCGAACTGCTCGTTACGCTGTACCATCTGGAAACAGGAATTCAGGATACGATCTCCCTGCCGTTTCCGATGGCCCATGTGCCTCAGGCGTATGCGGATAGCGTTGAAGCCCAGATATTCGATGGACAATCCGCGCTGGTGGAGCGGTTCGGGCGGCAGGCGATACGGGAGGCGATCCGTTCTCCGGCTCAGGTCTCGGCGGCCGATGCGCTGTTCGTCACCGATCGAGGCGACGTGTGGATACGGCAGCCGAATTTTCAGTCGAAGCCTGACACCTGGTATATCGTGACGCCGCGAGGAACTGTGCGGGCCCAGGTCGAGGTCCCTCGCGGGCTCGATATCATGGCCGTTGAGGACACCGCTGTTTGGGCCCATCGCCAGGACCGCTTCTTCGTCAGTTATGTCGTGCGCCTCAGGTTGGAGCCGCATGACGACTGAGCACGCCATCAGTTGTTCTCCAGCACCTTCCCGATCCTGACCCGCGCGTCTTCCAGGTGAATGCGCGTCATGCGGTCCTCCACGCCGCGCTCGAGCGCCCGCTCGATCTCGCCGCGGAGCAGACCGAGCTGATCGCGGATCAGCGGCCGGATGTCGGACTGGGCGAGATGGAGATCCCCGTTGAGTGGTGGGTCGTTGTCGCTGCCGACCCGCAGGTTGCCGGACGCGGGCGGTGACCAGGCGTCGAACTCGTCGGTCGTGAGCAGGTGTTCGGCCTGCGCGAGGTAGGCGCGCTGCTGATTGCGCCGGTAGGTGTCGATCGCAGAGCCGGCTCCCACCTCTCCCCACACGATCTCGCGCACATCGTCGAGCATCTCGGTCGGCGTATAGGTGTCCTCGCCGAGGAACGCCTGGTGCTCGATGAGGCGAGCCAGGCGGGGGGCGTTCAGGAAGCGCTGCACCGCGAGCTCCTGGTAGGCCCTTATGCGTTCGACCGCGCCCGCGTGCTCGAGCCGGCGCAGCACGTCCGGGTCGAGCGCCCACTCGGGCGTTCGGAGCACGTGTTCGTCGAGAAAGGCCATGGCCTTGCGCTGATAGTCCTCGTCGATCGGTGTGTAGACCCACCCCTCTTCGCCGAAGCGCTTGTGGTGCGTCCACGACCCTCCGACGGCCGCGGCCGCGTGCTCGGCGTAGCGGTTCCACTGGGTGAGCGCCTGCAGATAGTGCGTCTCGAGCTCGTAGTAGTCGTCGCCCTCGTCGAGCACCCAGGCCATGAGGCTGTCGACCATCGTGCGCAGGTTGGCCATGCCGAGCTCGGCCGCCTCGACCGGATCGTCGCTGATGCCCTCGGTCATGCGGTACGGGTCCCACTCGACGTCCATACCGAACTGCGCCGACGCGAAGCGGAACCACGGGCGGTCGGCCCGCTCGGTGATCCACTGGTTCAGCGTCTCGAACTCGTCTTCGGCGGATTCGGCCTCGATGATGGGGCGGTATCCCCAGTACACGGCCCAGGCGTCCCACACGCCCATGCGCCGTTCCGGCGGCACGCCGTCGCCCGGCTGCGCGGCGTAGTTGAAGCGCGTACGTCCGACCGACGAGCCCGAGTGGCCCCAGCGCCGCACGAAATCCGGGTCCCGAATGGAATCCACCGGAAAGACGAAGTTTGCGCGTTGGTTGTGCGGCAGCCCGACCGAGTGCGCGGTCTCGTGGCTGGTCACGTAGCGGATCGCGTCGCCCATGAGGTCCTCGGGCAGCTCGTCGTCGCGAAAGCGCAGGTCGTCCGCCGCGGTGGCCACCTGGCTCAGGAGCTGCCAGCGCATGCGCTCCGCCACGCCCTGGTACATGTTCGTGTGCGCGCGGATCACCTCGCCCGAGCGCGGATCGACCACGTCGCCGCCCGAGTTGGCCGAGCGCACCGGCGAGGGCACGAAGCGCACCACCGAGTAGCGCGCGTCGAGCAGGCTGAACTCGGGGTCCTCGTCTTCTGTGGGCGCCCGCCGCACCTGGATCGCATTGCGGAAGCCGGCCCCCTCGAAGGCCTCGTTCCACTCGAGGATCCCCGCTTCGATGTAGGGCACCCAGCTCTCGGGCATGGCCGGGTCGATGTACCAGACCCAGGGCTTTACGGGGTCGACCAGCTCGCCCCGGAGGAACGCGGCGGTGTCGGAGGGCTCCAGGCGGTAGCGCACCGCGTAGCGCTCGGGCCTCACGCCCTGGAAGTCGCGGCTCACGTTGGTCACCGCCGTCGAGATGAAGCCCACGCGCTCGTCCCAGATGCGGGGCCGCATGGGCGTCTCGGGCAGGAGCACCATGGAGTGGTTCACCTCGAACGACACCGCCCCGCCGCGCCCGCTCGAGGGCGGTTGGCCAGCGTCGTACGTCTGCACCACGCGCATCTCGACATTGGTCGGGAAGCTCCGCGCCCACTCGAGCCAGCTCCGGTCGCGATCGTAGCGCCGCACGCTCATGCGGCTCCGCTGGCTCTGCGGTAGCGTGAAGGCCGGCGTGTCGCCCAGGTAGAGATCCGTGACGTCGATCACGGTCGTGCCGTCGCCCCGAGCTTCGACATCGAACGCGGCCACCACGGGCGCGAAGC